>JABDFX010000031.1:1502-29577 GCA_013286315.1 Bacteroidota bacterium
GATCTGGATGGCGGAGGCGCTTCCGGAAGATGGTAAACTGATCACGCTGGAAATAGATCCGCACCATGCGGAAGTCGCCGGAAGAAATATTGATCGCGCGGGCCTTTCTTCCAAAGTAGAAATTCGGGTCGGAAAAGCAATCGACTGGTTGGCTCAGTTGGTGGATGAAAAAGCCGGCCCATTCGATATGATCTTTATAGACGCCGACAAACCTCCCTATGCCGAATATTTTGAATGGGCACTGAAACTATCCAGACCCGGAACACTTATTATTGCAGACAATGTGATCCGGGATGGAAAAGTGCTCAATCCCAATCATGATGATCCCATGGTAAAAGGTGCCCAGCGTTTCAATAAAGCATTGGCCGCAAACAAAAAAGTCACTGCGACTATACTGCAGACCGTCGGTGTAAAGGAATATGATGGGATGGCGATTGCGATTGTTAACTGATTCATTGTGTCAGAAATACCCCAGTCCTGCCTTGTTAAAGTCGGAAAAAGCTCGTTTCTGCATTTAAAAGATTGAATTACGAAGGACTGATTTTTGAATAGATGGACATTGCATGTTCTTATCTGTCAGGAAATGGTACTGTCTTATTTTGCCGGTTTTATTATCAGGCATATTTCCCGTTTTGTCTTCAGCCCAGAGCACATCTGACATGGCGCCCCAGAATCAGGCCATTCAGGATACTTCCCGCCAGGTGGATTTACTGGATGTTTATAAGAAATGGTTTAAGCTGCCTCCGAAACCTAAAAATCCACACCCTGAGAATAAAGTGTTCTTTACGTTAAACCCGTTGGCCAATACGCCCACCAGCTCCGGAAATGCGTTTGTAACCAGTACGACCGCCAACATCTACCTGGGTCCTAAAGAGACTACCAATTTGTCAACCGCCAACTTCGCTCCTTACTTTAATTTCAATAAACGATTTGGCTTACCCCTGCGCTCCACCATCTGGTTAAAAGATAATGCCTGGGTTATTCATGGAGATATCCGCTTCCTGCTATACCCCCAGTACACATGGGGTCTGGGCACTTCACACACCAACGACGAAAAAGAATGGGTGAACTATTCATATATACGTTTTTATCAGGCAGCGCTAAAACGCCTCACGACACATTTGTATGCCGGAATGGGTTACGATCTGGATTACCACATTGATATCCACGGTGACTCTGGTGTCGATTTGCAGAAATTCACCGGATACCAATATGGCTTATCCGGAAATTCTTTGTCCTCCGGTATCACATTTAATTTTTTATACGATACACGCAACCGGAAAGTTTATCCTTTCCCCGGAAGTTTTTTATATGTTATATATCGTGTGAATCCCGGATTCCTCGGAAATACAAACTCGTGGCAATCCATATTTGTGGATGCGAGAAAATATCTTCCGATAAACAAACCCACAAAACCAAATCAGCAAAATTTACTGACCTTCTGGTCATTCCTGTGGTGGAATTTTAATAATGTCACGCCATATCTGGATCTGCCAAGTACGGGATGGGATGAATATAACCGTTCCGCCAGGGGCTTTGATCAGAACAGGTATCGTGGAAAATCCCTTTACTATTTCGAAACGGAATACCGGAGAGATATTACAAACAATGGCCTTTTTGGGTTTGTCCTCTTTTCCAACATCAATACGGTCAGTGGTTCAGGAACTATGTTTCAATCCTGGCACCCGGCGGGCGGACTCGGTCTGCGTGTCAAATTCAGTAAGGCTAACAATACCAATTTTGCCATTGACTATGCATTCAGTAAGGGTTATCAAATAGTCCTTTTTAATTTCAACGAAGCATTTTAGAAAGCGTACTTACCATCACATTCAAAGGACTTCATTTTAAGAATATACTAAAACTTAACCTGGCGGCAAATGGAGTACCTGGTGTAAAACATACTTCATCTACAGGTGCAGCTTCCCCTTTTAAACGGGTGATAGTATCAAATTGCGTTTCTTTCCATTTTGTATTGAGAATATTATTAATCGTCAGACCGATCTCATAATTCTTCTTTGTGTAATTCAAAACAAAATCAGTGACAAAATAGCCAAATGCCGTCAGACTATAATTTTCATTCGCCGGCCGGTCTCCCATATAACGATAGCGAAGACTTCCATTGAATCCGGTCTGCTTTGAATAAGTGATACCTCCTGTACTCGTCCATACCGGCGCCAGAGGAATATAATTTTGTCCTTTGGGATCATCCACAGAACGGCCGTGGGCATAATTCAGATCCATATCTAAAAACAAATATGGCAGGGGTTGATATCGCTCGGAGAAATCAAAACCTGCTCTTTTTGTTTTCCCGCTAAATTCCACAGTACCTCCATCACCACCATAAACATTTTCCTGATCCAGCGCGATATACCATATCGCGGCATTGATGATCAGGTTTCCTGCAGGCTTAAAAACCGTCCCCAGGTCCGCGCCATACGCCGCAGGCAGGGACAGGTCGCCTTTCTCAGCAACAACGGATCGTACATCATTTGAATGAAATCCTTTGCCGAGACTCAGGTAAAACTGGAGGTTTTCGTTTTGATTATAATAGAAACTTAGCTTGGGATTGAGAGAATGATCACTGACTTTGTACAGACCGGTTCCCGGATACAATTCATCTGAGGCCAGTTTATTATTGTACCCGTAATAAAACTGATCGAATCTGAATCCGGCATTGATACTGAACCGGTCGTTTAGTCGCAGCGTTTCGTTCAGATAAGCGCTGGCGCTTAATTCAGAAATATTCCCAAGTTTAATATTGTTTAATAAAATATAACGGTCCTTTGTATGCGAAAGAGTGGAATTATTTGTAGCATCTCCACGAAATTGTATCCCGGCTTCCGAATGCAATCTTGCGGACCCGAAATAGCCGACATGTTCGTAGCTGCCCTTGTACCCAAACATATTTCTTGCTTCTTTCTGTCGTATTTCATCTCCGTTCACCGTATCAACCAGGTAAAAAGTAAAATTGGTATGAAGATCAAATGTGTAATAAGAATAGTAAAGCTGATTTTTAATTACATCGCCGTTATGCACAGTAGTAATGAATTGCGCATTGGCATTTGTTCTGGAAGTCTCGCCGCCTTCATTCGGATCCAGAGCACCGTAATATCCAGTGATGCCTTCTGAAACTGCCCTTTCAGGTATTTGCCCCGAAGCATTCCATTTGCTATACAGTGTAGAAGCAGAAAAGCTGAGCCAGGTATTATTTGATATGCGTCCATAATATTTCGTGAAAAAATTAAACCGGTTGAAATGCTGCGGATTATCAAAATAACTATCCGTATAGCGGTATTCCGCTGCGGTGTACCAGGATTGCTGTTTCTGCTTTTCTTTTTCACCCAGCATGTTAAACATCGCCAATAAACGAAAAGTATTAAACATCCCTGCTTCCATCTTCACCGTATTGTATGGCAAGGAATTGAGCGTGTGAAAATCCACACTACCTGTCGTGCAGAAATCGCCCTTCCCGGCATCATAAGGTCCTTTTTTAAAATTCACGGTTCCAATGGTTTCAGGAATGATAAAATGGCTGTCGGCATACCCCTGGCCATGCGCATGGGAAACCATATTGACCGGCATATTATCAGCGTTGATGCTGATATCCGTTCCGTGATCACAATCGAACCCGCGCAGAAAGATCTGCTCCGCTTTTCCCCCACCCTGGTGTTGTCCAATAAAAAGACCCGGAACGAGACGAAGCACTTCCTGCGAATTGCTGATATCACGGAGCGCGATATCAATCCTGCTGATAGCCTGAAACGGGTCTCCGGCAAGCGGCGAGACAGTAACCGCACTGAGTTCTATCGAAACAGGAATCAGTGAAATGCTATTCTGATGTTTTTGAAATTCTTTTAATGGAACTGTTTTGGATTGATAACCGATTGCTGTAAACCGAAGACTATTCACTTGCTGAACTGAACTGAATGAAAAATTTCCAGCCAGGTCAGTGGCTGCATACATGTTATTGGGTAATAAATAAACAGTAACCCCTTCTATAGGCTGGTGGGAACTGAGGTCTGTAATATTTCCCTGAACAGCCTGCGCATGGATGATGCTGATCATACCAAATAGGTACCCTATTGAAATCAGCATTCTTCTCATCGCTGTAATTATCCGGGTTTCTGGAAGTACGAAAAATGCATGTGTTTGGATTTACCGCATTTGTCTAAATTATTACCCAGAAAAATCAATGGACCGAAATGCCACGGGGTGGTCACTTCGCCGCAATGGAAGAGCCGGATCTGCTGGTGGAATATGTGAGGAAGTTTGCATCGAAACTGACACCCTTTTAATTCGTGACGGGTGCTAGCGTCGTCCTTTATCCGACACGACCAACACTATGCCGATCACTGCCAACACCCCACCTGCATAGACAGGCCATCCGATCCACCTGTTTTCGGTCTTGTCGATTTTTATCGGACCCACATTGACAACATTTTTTTCCACGGGTATTGAAACTCCTTTGATGATGATCATCACTATGCCCAGAATAATCAAAATGATTCCAAATGTTTTCATATCTGATCCGGGCAATTCCTATGCCAGTAACCCGGCGTCAAATATCGGCATCATGAAGGCGTTTCAGTGTAGCCGTCCTGTTTACCCTGATCGGACAGGGTTTAACATTACCATGGATTGTAAAGCGATTGAAAAGATTAGATTAGTTCTTATTCTTAACGTAAACAATATTTCGTAAGACCTGCTTTTTCAATATTTTTAAAGCCTCTTAGTTAATTGTTTGAAATAAATATCTATATAATGTTATGAAATACACAATAGTCCTTTCAGTGTTCGGTATGATGCTGATCACTGCCTGCAGCAATCCAAATAAGAACGAAACGCAAACAGATACAGCGCAATCTGTAAAAGCTCAGCATGAAGAAATCATTGCCGGGAATATGGTGAAATCCGAAGCACCGGATGCGGTCACAAAAGTCGCCCAGGGTTATGCTTTACCAAGATTTGACGATGGGCAGGCGCAATCTCCCATCGATATCATTTCTGACAGCACCATGAAAGACAGCAGTCAGTTCATTTCAATAAAATTCAAAACAGGAATTACTGCCATTGAAAATCTGGGGCATACTATACAACTGGATTTTGATGAGGGAAGTACTGCCATGGCCGGCGGGAAAACATATTCTTCCAAACAATTTCATTTTCATACACCCTCTGAACATATGATTGACGGGATCACGTATCCCATGGAAATGCATATCGTGAATGTTTTAAAGGATTCCGGTGAAAAGAAAAATCCGCAATACCTGGTTATCGGATTTCTTTTTAAAATGGGCCGCGAAAATACATTCATCAAAGAATTTCTAAACGCCATACCCAGGGAAGAAGGAAAAGATACACTGCCTTCCGGAACGGTGCGTTTCGAAGATTTGTTCCTTACCTTCCCGAAAAAAGAAGAAGCAGGCTATTATTCCTACAAAGGATCTCTCACCACACCGCCCTACTCAGAAACGGTCCATTGGATTGTGAAAAAACATATTCTGGAAGCCTCTCCTGAACAAATATCCACGATTGAAAAAATGGAAGGAGACAATGCCAGGCATGTGCATGCATTATATGCCAGAAAAGTATATAGTAACTGACTATGGATTTGAAAAAAAAGAGTCACCAACCCTTTCCCTGGCGGCTGTTTATGTCCGAACTGGTGGGAACTGCTCTGCTCGTGTTTGTGGGCCTGTCCATCGTTATCCTGATGTTTGGTTCCGGAACTCCAATGACACGGTTAATTCCTGGCGAGAAACTGAGACAGGTTATCACTGGTTTTCTGTTTGGCTCCACCGGTGCTCTCATTGCTATTTCAATGATAGGGAAAATAAGCGGAGCGCATATTAATCCGGTTGTCACGATAGCATTTTGGTTGTTCCGGAAAATTGATTCACGGACTGCTACGGTCTATATACTGGCTCAGTTGATCGGGGCAGTTATCGGCGGCCTGCCCCTTCTGTTATGGGGACAGATGGGTAAAAGTGTCACTTTCGGAGCTACACTGCCGGGTAAGGGTTACTCTCTGCAGACAGTGTTTTTTGGCGAAGTAATTACCACTTTTACTATGGTCTCGCTTCTCATACTATTTATCGGATTCAGAAAAATCCGTTCTTATACCCCCGCTATTTTTCCGGTTTTGTATGCAATCATGGTCCCATTAGAATCAGCGATTTCAGGAACAAGCACGAATCCCGCCAGAAGTCTTGGACCGGCACTTGTTTCGGGCCAATGGCAGGGTTGGTGGATCTATTGGATTGGACCTTTGACAGGTGCTTTACTGGCAAGCCTTACCTGTAGTTTTCTCGCAAAACAAATTACCATTGCGAAACTGTACCATTTCGATAGCGATCACGATGAACTTCTGAGAAGATCGGCTTCATTGGCTAAAAATCGGGAGATGCCGCCATGATTGCAGGATACGGCGGAAATAGCAAAGAGTTAGATAAAGCCATGGTTCGATTCGGTTTTGTTTACGGCAACCAGACCGATAAAGATTATAAGGCCCTTGGTGTTGCTGTAAAAAGCGGTAGAATCAGGGTCGCCAGTGCCGGATCATAAAAAACTGGAAAAATGTCAATCACGAAAGTCTGGCTCAATAGGTTGCACTGAAGGAAACGATCTTTAGATGCCTGGAAAAATTATGGGACAGGTATAGCAGAATCTGCACTATGCTGACGTTTCCCCAACCACGAATGTAGTATCGTGTAAAAAACTGCCAGAATAATGGCCCCTTTGAACATTCCGGTAAATCCCCAGGTAATCATGCCACCAATTACACCGAGAAAAAGAACAAGTATGGGCAATTTTCCACTTTTGGCAATCAGAACGGGTTTGAGGATATTATCAATACCCATCAATACGACAAGCCCGTAAATGCTGATAAAGATGGCGGATCCGGTATGCCCCTGTGTGCCCAACCATATGGCCACAGGCAACCATACAAGAAGTGGCCCTACCTGTATAACAACGAGAAAAAAAGTAAGTGCCGCCAAACCAACAGCAAGCGAAATCCCCGCAATGGCAAAACCGATCCATGCGAAAAGGGCTGCAATAAATGCAGTGCCCATCACACCAACGGCTACACCTTTTACAGCACGACCCGTGGCGTCCACCAGTAAGGAACCATCACGATTGCCTACTATATTATCCATAATGTCGTATATCGGTTGTAAAGCTTTTTTTCCACTGGCTAGTAAAATAGCGGAAACAATAATGCCAGCGATGAATTCCAATGTTGCCCCAACCATGCCCGCACCCCCCGATATCAACCTTTGAAGTGTATTTTTTATCTGAGGCTCATAGGAAGCGATCGTTGTTGCCGGATCCGCCTGTAACTGTTGCCAGAAGTCCGCTATTTTCTTACCCAGGAAAGGAAGACCGGTGATCCAACCGGGCATGGCGGGAACGCCATGGGTTTTTGCGTCAGTGATCCACTGTTGCGCCTTGGCGGCATAATCGCCCAATGCTGATATAATATAAATAAAGGGCAATGCTATGATGGCAATCAACAATAATGCATAGATGAATGCGGCCAGCTTGCGTTTTTTTTTCAATATAGTCGTCAGGCGCTCAAAAAGTTTGGCAAACGAAACCGAAAATATGATTGCATAGGTAAACACTCCAAAAAAAACACTAAGTACCGTATACAGATCAAAAAGTAAAATGAGCAAAAGGAGAAACGCGAGTGCGGTTTCAATAAAACCACGTGTTTTGCCTTGCAGTATTGCATTCATAATAGCAGTTTTAGTAAAGGGAGGATATAAATGTAAGATAAATCCACCCCAGGTACCCGCGCATTTTAAATGGTCAGTCTTTTTACAAACCAATACGCAGCAATCACAGCTATCAGAATGGATATGGGATATACAATGAATTTCCTGTACCACTTTCTTTTCCCGAAAGGAATGATAATGAATAGAAAAACGCAGATGATTACCATAACCTGACCGATCTCAACGCCTGCATTAAAAGAAAGAATGGACGTGTAAAATTTATTTCTTGGAAGACCGATCTCATTTAAGGCGCTTGCAAACCCCAGCCCATGGATCAGACCAAATAAAAAAACAATGGCTATTCGCCATGGCTTGAGTTCATTCAAAAAAATATTTTCTACGGCTACAAATACGATGGAAAGCGCGATGATAGGCTCAACCACCGCACCAGGAGCTACCAGAATACCTTTCATACTCAGGGCTAATGTCACAGAGTGTGCCACCGTAAATGCAGTGGCCTGCCATAGTATGGTTTTGATTTGAGTACTCAGCAGACACAGACTCGTAACAAACAGGATATGGTCCGTACCCAGGGGAATGATATGCCGGACACCAAGCCGGAGATAAAACCATACAATATCTGAATCAGGTGCTTTTTCCAATGCATAATTAATCGCATGCCCCATCGCAATCGATGGAGACAAAATAACCAGCACCAGCAAAACCGGAATGATACAATATGTTTTAGGTAGTTTCCCTATTGTAATGACTGCCATGTATCGAGCCCTTCTTTTTTTAACAGCATGGCAATATTGGAATCTGTTGACAATGCCTTCTTTAGAATCACCTTCGCTTCATATTGTTTTCCTGCCTTGGCATAGATCAGGCCGGCACGATAAAGTAATACCGGATTTTCACTATGGGTCCTCAACGCAGTCCGCAGATAAGGCAACGCTTCTGCATATTGTTTTTTGCAATAGTAAACCCAGGCCACCGTTTCATTCACGTCAATATTATCCGGACGGCGGTTATATTCCAGCAGCGCATGTTCCAGCGCTTGATCATATTTATTGACTTTTAAATACGCATAGGCCAATTCACGATCCGCATAATGTCCGATGTTTTCATCTTTCTGACCGCTTTGTTCATCTTCGTTCAGTTTTGAGATCACAACATCCATGAGAGAATCAGCACTCGCCTTTTGTCCGGCCAATGCATAAGCATCCGCCCATTCTTCCCTGATCGAAAAATCATTGATCATGGAATCCGCTTTTTTATAAAGACTCATCGCTGCGCGATAATCTTTTCCGGCAACCGCCATTCTGCCCAGACCGGCCAATGCAAACGGATAGTCAGGCCTTTCAGATAGCGCAATCGTGTAATGCATTTCAGCGTTTTTCAGATCACCTGTATTTTCATACAGTCGCCCTAACTGGATTCTTGCCCATTCGGTCGTTTCATCTCCTTGTCCGCCGGCATTAACCGCCATGTGCATCGCTTCGATCGCTCCCGGATAATCTCCATGAATCTCCCGCAGATAAGAAATACGCGCATAGGACCTGATGTCGGGGCGAACGGATTCCATTCTGTCGGCGTTGGCAATAGCCGAATCATAATGACCCATTTCCACATTTCCATCCACCATCAATCCATAAATAAATGCATTGAACGGATTTAATTTTTGCGCTTTCTCCGCGATAGACAATCCATCGGCGAAATGATGCTGGGATAAATAAATAAGTGATTTAAACGTCAGCGCTTCAAAGTTTAAGGAATCCAGTTTCAATACGCGGTTCACACACTTCAATGCCGCTTTATCATAATAAACATAATTCCCTGTGATACGCGCTTCCTGAATAAAAAGCGTGGTTAACGCCAGAATGGATTTGATATCCTCCGGATTTTTTTCAATCTTATTTTTAAGTGATGAAGCATAATCCCGCATTAAAATCCATTCATTGCCTGCAGCTGAAGAATTGTTTCTTTCGAGCAGGTTATCTACTTTATTCTCACGCGCCTGATAACCCAGTAAAATGAATATTGCAATAGCTGCGAAAGCAACCAGCAACAGACCATATCCATATCTTTTTTTCATGGTAAATTTTTTTCATGGTATATATTGAAATAGAAGAAGCCCGGACTTTCGTTACGGGCTTCTCGTTGCGATTATTCCTTTACTACACGAATGCTCTGTTTTACTTTCCCATTACTGATGGCATTCACAAAATAGACACCTTTTGCAAGACCGGAGGCATTCCATGATACGGAATAAGTACCCGTGTCCATATTCTGATTCACCAGTTCCTTTACCAGTTTTCCTGATTCATCATACACGTCGATCCTGACCATCGATGGCGTTTCGATATGATATCTGATCAGATTGCTGCTCACAAAAGGATTGGGATAGGCACCGATAAACATATCCGGCGCGGCCATGTCCAGTGCATCGAATTTGGGATTTTGAGTCGGCGCAGAAGTCGTACTGACTGCATTGCTCTTGTCATTCATAGCAGGAACACCGCAACAGGCGTTGGTTCCGGACCAGGGTGTTTGCACATAAGGAAAGGATGTCTTAAAAGTGGTGTCATTTGAATTCACACCGGTATTATATGAAAGCACATTAACGAGGTCAGGCGTTACGGGACTCTGACCGGTTTTAAAATCATCGTACCATAATCCGATGGCTGCAAGTACCACTCCGCTGACTGCCTGAAGTTCAATTCTCGTTACATCATCTTCCAGTCTTCTTCCATTCGGAAAACCGTCCATGTTCGGAATAAACTGAAGTAACTTGTTTTGATTATACATGGTATCGGTAAGTCCAAGCACGGCAGCCTGAACCAGACCAAGCGCACTAAACTTCGGATCATTTCTATTGGTGGGTGGAACCGCCATATTCAAGCGCAGCATATCGCCGCCATTCGGCAAAAAATTATTTATAAATGGTTTCCCCGCAGCTAATGGATTTCCGTTTTTGCCGGTAGCCAGCTGATAAGGTTGAAGGTTGGGTACTCCGGTGTTAAAGATCGGCCATAGATCCACAGAGCGCGGCGAATGGGCAGATGGCAAAAGCAAGGTTCCGAAAACAGCATCATCGAGCGCTGTGCCTGCCAATGCAGGGTTGCCTTTCAGAATAAACAATCCATTTTGATTATTTCCAAAGCCGAAGGAACCCAAAGAATTCTTTTGTATGCGCAAATTTTTTAAAGCAGGTACAGCCGAACCAAAAAATGCATCGTCCATATACAGTGCCAGCTCAGGGTTATAAAAAAAGTTACCAAATGTTTTCAGATTGGGCAGGTCCTCATAGGGAGTTAAGAAATTCCAGTAATCTTTTTTACCGATTGGAATGACGACTTCATTCGTGAGAGGCATACCCAGTCTGGATACCTGGATCCAGGGGCCTGAAAAGGATTCAAGCCTTCTGTCATCATTGCCATCATGATTATTGTCTCTGTCATGTCCGCCTCCATCGAAATCATCATCTCCATTCGGTTTGTTGAGTGTTCTGATCTTCCGCCGGCTCGCTGATGCCCATACGCCAACTACATAATCAGGGTCTAATATATTTTTTGCACGGTACACGGATTTGTGGTCTTTTTGAAGAGAACTGATATCAATCTGCAGGGCGATAACAGAAACATTTTTACACTTCAATGCATCCATGGGTAGCGTTCCGGTAGTCCGGGGAGCATCTCCCACATCAAAAATTCCGCCCAGATCTACAAAGAATGGATCATCAGCCGTGCCACAAAATACCTTTTCACCACTGCTGGCCGTGGTAATGGCATTGTTGATTAAAGTATTATAATCCGCCACATTCAATCCCACAGCCGAATTGATGGACCGGGGACCGATATTAGGTGGCGGCACCATTCCATCCTGAATGATTGTTCTGAAACCACCGCCCGCTTCCGAACTTTTCTCCAGTGTATAGGTCGTTTTTAGATTTTGCTTCCCCAGACGGATATTAAAGAATGTGGTCGGGTCCTCATTCTTCTTATGAAAAGTGAATCTGTAAATAATATCGTCTCCGGGCGTTGCGAGATTATTATCGATATGGATTTCATACCGGATATCTTCCCCGAACTGGTAATAATTAGGTCCGGCAAAAGGCAGTTGGGCAGGAATGTAATTAGCCAGTATGGTTATTTTATCCGGATGATCCGGGCTTCGGAAAGCATACAGATCTGTGTTGTCAGCCAACGGATCGTTTGCAATCATCGGCGCTTCACGGTGACTGGAAGACATCAGTACACCTGAAATGCCGGCCAGTGAAATAAAAGCAATAGCAATAGCTAACCACCCTCGCGGTCTAAATTTGTGATTCATAAAAAAGGTTTTTTTGTTTAATAAATCAATACCGGAAAATTAAGCGGGTACGTTCAAAGTGTTTCGTCCTGGGGTAAGGATAGTATCGCAGAGATTTGACATCTACGATAGATCAAGGACGCCGGATTTGAATTTTTAAACTTTTTTTAAAAAATAAAATCCTCCGGTAAAGAAAGGGAATACTTAGTGTGGGAATTTTCTGTATTACTTATCTGTTATTCGCTTACAAAACGACGAATAACACATTCAATAAACCGCTCTCTCTGATGAGGAGCTGATATTTTGGAACAGCAGTGGGTGATCGATTGCATAATACCCTGACGTGTTTTCAATGGGTAATATTTTCTTAACTTGTCCGCCAGGTATTCAACCTCCCAGTGCTCAGAACAGGAAAACTTGGATTTGTCTTTTTCCTCGTTGATTTTGCGGTTATCGTAAGAAGTCCAATCCTCCGCTAATATCGGATGTGCCATGGGTCGATTTTCCCGAATATACTACAATAAGACCGTTAGCGGACAATATACAATGATGTGCTTACCCGCAGGCGTTCGCGCCTGGTTACAAATTTTGACTGACCATCATCTAAAACCATCATAATGTGTCAAATAAAAAATTCGCCTTAACTTATGAGATGTTAACTGTAAAAACGATATGCAGGTCGGTCTTTACTTTAGCAATCTTCCTGATCATTTATTTGCAGGGATTTTCGCAGAAAAATCCCTCCGAGAATGTTCAGCAAAATGCAGTGAATCCGGTTGATCTCATTGGCGTGATCGGAGACTTGTTCAACAAGCAGGGACCGGCCCGAAGCGATGTCATCATACCGGGTGTCAGCAACCTGTCCCTATTACCGATCATTGGCTACGGCCCGGCCAACGGATTTGTCATTGGGGCCGCCATCAGTGCCACGAACTTATTGGGGGACAAAATAAATACGCAATTGTCTTCGGCACTTGTGTCTATTTCCCTGACCACCAAAGAACAAATATTACTTTGCGCCCGGTCTGATATCTACCTGCCCGGAAATTCCTGGTATATCCCGGGAGACGTACGCTTATTGATTTTTGCACAACCGACCTATGGATTGGGTATTTATGGTTTGGACGGAACGTTGAATTTTAATATCGATGGCACGGATGTGAGCAAACCGCTATTACAACAACCTATGCGTTATAATTACATCCGGTTTTACGAAACAGCCATGAAAGAACTTTTCCCGCATTGGTATGCCGGTATCGGTATTAATATCGACGATCATTTTGAGATAGATGATCAGTCACTGAAACTGGATACTCCGGATTTGAAAGTCACCTCCCATTATTTTTACTCCACCAAATACGGATTCAATCCGCTGCATTATTCCACCAATGGTTTGCTATTCAAAATCACACATGACAGTCGTGACAATCCGATCAATTCTTTCAAAGGATTTTATGCGAGCCTGGGTTTCCGGGTGAATGAAAAAATATTTGGAGGCTCTCAGAACAGTACGATGCTCTACGCCGAATGGAGAAACTATATTCCTCTTCAAAAATCAAGACCGGGATTGGTGTTGGCCTTTTGGGCCTGGGGACAATTTGTTACCAGCGGAAATGTTCCATACCTGGCCCTGCCATCCATCGGCTGGGATACCTATGGCCGATCGGGAAGAGGATATGTACAGGGCCGCTTTCGCGGTACGAATATGGTGTATGGAGAATCTGAATTCAGAATGCCGATTTCCAGAAATGGATTATTTGGAGCCGTCGCCTTTATAAATGCCACAACGGCCAGCAATCCAATTACAGGTCAGGACTTATTCAATTCACTGGCGCCGGGATACGGGCTCGGTCTTCGTATTAAAATGAATATGAAAGACAGAACCAATATCTGCGTAGACTATGGGAGAGGACGTGGATCACATGGTATTTATTTCAATATCCAGGAGACCTTTTAGAATGAGTAGTTAGTGTATCATCTGTCCGGTTGGTGAAAAAGTCTCCATTTTTTCCCGCCGTCTGATTCATTACTCCGGAGTTCCGGAAACCGGTGTGGGCTGCGGCACCGTTACCGGACGCGCAACGTTTGATTTTTCCCATAACCTAACTTTGATTCTGGCAGCATCAAATATTCTTTCATAGTTGCCCTTCAGTAATTTGTTTTTTGTTTCCGGCGTCAATTGTTTAAAAAGCGGTCCATACATTTCATATACTCTCAGATATGTCTCCTGTGTGGCTGGCGCCACTTCATCCGTGCCGAATAAAAAACGGTTCGGATATTTATTGATCAGGTCCGCGGTTGCCTTTGTCGCAGCCGGAGATGCAACTATATATTTGGCCACTTCATTCCAGGAGATATCGATATGAACATGATTGAGTGTAGAGTCAGCGAGGGCCCTTTCAATGATTCTCAGCTGGTCAGGAATAGGTTGTACTATTCGTCCCAATCCCATATGTGCCCAAATGATAGTCGTATTCGGATGACGTCGAAACAACTCTCCCAATTGTTTCAGCAGATAGGGTTCCTGACCTCCCTTCGGAAAAGGCATATCAATATCATTATGTATCAAAACAACCAGCCCCACCTGCCCCGCGAAATCCAGAATCCTGTCAAGGGCCGGATTGGTAAGTGAAGCTGTTTCGCCTGAAATTTTGGATGATACAAATTCTTTGTGAATCGTAAACTCTCCGATGCCACTGAATACATTCGGAAATAATTTCAGAACCCGTTTGATATGGTCTGCTGCATACATATCAGTTGGATTAAATCCGGTAATCATCGGATCAAAACGTTTTTGTTCTTCCGGTGTAATGGATTTGTATACCATCGCGATATATGCATCGGTAAAGGAATAATAATATAGTGGCGCATCACTGGCCAGATAATAAGAAGGCGCATAGTCACCACTATTCCCATACTCCCACTGCTGTTGCAGGGGTATACCAAATAAAGTTGAGCGGCCCGCTTTGGTTCCCATCACCTGGAGAAAGGCATGAATGTCAATTCCCTCCTGTATATAGTTCGTTAGATGAAAATGGGAATCATAAAAGAGGGAAGAATCTGTTGCCGGCGGCGATTGTCCTTTGGCAGAACCTGCAAAAAAAAGCAAACAGATGACCGGTTTAAATAAGAAGCACCGCAAAATGTAAATGCTCTTAATTCTCCGAATTATAATTTCCATAAATGATTTTTTTAAATAGTTGCCGCTGTTCCACAGGCCATCATGCTATTTGCTAAGAAAATGTCCGGTGAAAAATTATAATTCAAAGCAGAATATCTGCTCCCAGCGTAATGGTCGTTCCTGTTTGCCCCGCAGTATATAATCCGAATGTTCCTCCGGCAGCACATTTATATACATAATCCACCTGCAGATTCAGACGCCAGCTCCTGCTCATCATAGGATATACATCTACTCCGCCACCTGCTTCCCAGGGATGTCTGTTCCATTGGTCCCAGAAATAGCTGTTGATTCCGTACAACATCAGAACGCGGGGAATGATCATTTTGGATACCTGCATTACATATCCGTAATCATTAATTTCACTAAGCGGCAGGGGCCCTGTGGCATCGAATTTTGATAGTTTCCTGCCAAAAAATTCCAGGTCAATACCCAGACCCTTATATTTCAGACCCAGGTCAACAGAGCTCATATCATAATTGGCGTCTATCACAGTCACTCCCGGTGCAAGTGAGCCTGTCTGATAGAACAACACCCCGTCCGTATTCCTGACTTGTGTTTCGTCTGGGCCGCTGACACTTGAATCAGTAAACCGGTTTTCCCGGGCATGCACATAACTGATCCCAAAGCGTGTGGCAGGTTTTGTATGAAATTCAAAATCGCCCTGACCTCCCCGCGGGCCGAACTCTCCGGTCGTAGGCATAGTCATCAGCGTAAAACTCTTCGACAAGTCACGTGTATCTTTCGCTGATTTAATGCCCAGCGTACTGAGGTTGTTGCCAAGCATGACATTATAATAAAGTCGGGGAATAATCTGGCCTGTCAGGAATGCTCCATTCGTGAACCCGGATCGTAAAGCATCTTCTCCCATGGTCCGGTCGGTTGACATATAATAGGGAAAAGGTCCCTGCATGGACCGGATTGAAAGATTTGGAGCCACACCCACTCCCAATCGAAAGTGATCATTGAATTTATATTGCAGGTTTCCATAAACAAGGGTCTGCTGTGTTGAAAAAATGGTCCATACAGTAGCTGTATACGTCAGTTTCGGTGTGAGAGCAAATCCTGAAAACCAAATCATGGTCCGATGCCAGGCTATGTCGTTACGCCCTACAAAGGTCTGCTGGTTTCCAAGGTGATCATACCAGACCTGATTCCCCGGTAACTGATTTAAATAACGAACCAGCGCATATATACTTACATTCAGACTGGCCACTTTCGTTTTTACCAGTTCGAAACCTTTCGCCGGAGTAAATTCACCAGCGACTGTGTTGATATAACGGCTGGTATCCGGATACATCCAATCGGCATTTGAAACCTGAGCGGACGAATTCAGGTATAGAAAAAGAAAGAGCGTTGCAATGATTGATTTTCCCATTTCACATTTCGTTTTTAAGTCTATTAATTAGAATTGCGACAAACAGATCCACGTTTCATTTTGGCTGAATGAGATAAGGATTCGCACTTAGCTGATCAACGATGTATCGAATTGCTTTCTGTGCCTTTACACTATTGCCCGCAGCATCCAGAGGAGGTGACACCACGGCGATGCCGAACTGTCCCGGACAAACCGCCAGCAATCCTCCGCCAACTCCACTTTTTGCGGGAAGGCCACAATTAAAAAACCAGATTCCCGAGTCGTCGTACAGTCCTGCAGTAGCCATTACCGGGAGTGTATACATGACAGTTTCGGAAGACACAACTTTGGTTTTTGTAACCGGGTTTGTGCCGCCGTTTGCAAGAGTCGCCGCCATATTCGCCAGATCCTTTGCATTTACATTGATCGCGCACTGTTTGGTATACAGATCCGTGGATTGTACCGGATCAAAATACATGCGACCATAAGCAAGCAGCAAATGTGCAATTGCCTGGTTGCGCAGATTATCTCCCGCTTCACTCACATATACGGGCCAATTCATCGTAAGCGAACGACCTGCAAATGCACTTTGGATGTCTATAATGTTTTTCCATTTGGCGATCGAATCCTTTCCTGCGATCAGGCTGGTGGCGGCAATGGCGCCCGGATTCACCAGCGGATTAATTTCTTTCCCCTTCTGTAATTCAACCGCAACTATGGAGTTGAAACGCATCCCCGTAGCATCCACGCCAATTTTATCCTGCACCGCCTGGTGGCCCTGTTCTTCCACCACTTTAGCCATGGTAAATACTTTTGAAACACTTTGAATGGAAACCATGGAACTCACATCTCCCATCGTATACACTTTCCCATCCGTCGTAATAAGCGCGATACCAAATATGTTGGGATCAACGGTTGCGAGTTCTTTTATATAATCTGCATTTTTACCTTCCTTGTCATCCTTATATTTATTATAGGCTTCAGACAGTGCTTTTTCTATCTTCTCCTTGCTCAGCGATGGTTTATCATATGCTTTCTGCGCAACGATATGATTCATGCTACATATGGATACTACCAGTAGGATAAAGAATATCCGGCATAATTTATTATTGATTTTCTTTTTCATGATTTTAATTTTATGATTGAATAAATACCGGACAATTAAAAATTATTCCCGGTTTTTTTGTCCCGGTAGAAGATCTGTGAGAAATTATATTTAAAAGAGAATTGCAGTTTGACATCATGGGCTGTATAGCTACCATCAAAATTGGCACGGCTGCCATATTCCAGCTCTGCGGCTGCCAAAAAATTTTTAAACGGTGTTGTTACCAGATTAACGATGGCATATTGCCCGTCTTTATACGAAGTGCCTGCTGACAGGTCGGTATTGCTGATATGACAACTTGAATAGCCGATGGAGGTGCTGAGTTTGGAGGTCCAGTTATGATCCAGAAACGCAACGATTCCTGTTACCGGAAGTGCCTTGCCCTTAACGGGTGCACGCGCATTTCCGGGATTGCTCACAACACCCACATCAAACGGTGCGTCATTCATATAGTTTTCCACGCCCTCTCCATACACAAAGGAGCCTCTGAATACATCCATCTTAGTTAAATTTAGTACAGTGCTGAAGTGCAGACCCCAGCCAATCACATAGCCGCTGATATCATGAGTCCCTGATACATTCAGATCCTGATATCCAATGTACCGAAGCATGCCGGCCAGCTGTACATGTCCCCAGTCGCCGGACTTTTTAAAGTGGGCAGACAAGTCTGGCAAGGGAAGATGGGGGGATACGCTATCCAGTTCTTCCCTATCCCGGTATGATCCTGCGTCAGCGCTTGCACCCGGTCTTTCCAATGCGATAAATAATTCATTTTCTCCGCGTATGGCAGCATAACGTATCTGGACATTTCGAAAGAATACCATGCCGGTAGGTCCCCAGTACTCCATCGTATTTGGAAATACATCTCCGTCCATGAAAGGAGTGTTGGCCTGACCAACTAATATCCTGCCGACTTCACCATAAGCATTTCGCACACGCATCGTAGTCTGCCCTTCATCCACTCCAACACCAAACAGATCAAAATCAAAAACAGCCGTCATTTCTCCGAGAGGTGTGGGTATATATCCTTTCACTCCAAACCTGGTTTGCCTGACGCTGAAATAAGCATTCCCATCGGTTCCAAATTGATTTTTAGAAACCGGCAGCCTCGTTACCCGCAGCGCATCAAACCAGGCCGGATTGATCTGATCAAAATTGTAACCGAAATCAGTCATCGCGAAACCATAAATTTCAAGGCTTTTTTCTTTGGCGGAATCCTGGGCCTGAATGGATAACACACAGGTAATGGCGACGACCGAAAGCAGAAGTCTGATTTTCATAACTTGAGTTTTGGTGAATGGATGAAGGTTAAATAAAAATTTAGAATATATTTAATGTCAGACTTGCCTGTCAATATTGTCTCTTTCTAAAAACACCGCATTGAAAAAAGCGACATGGCTATTATTCCTGGCACTTATTTCCGGTAAACTGATTTCACAGACTTCATCAGACACATTGTTTTTTCGGAACGGTAGTATCATCCTCGGCGAAGTCAAAACCATCAAACTGGGCGTGATCAATTTCGATCCGACTGATGCCAATGACATTTCCGTTCAACTCATTAAACTCAAAACTATTTCCGCGTCCAAAGTGATTTTCAGAATCGAAACGACCGCCGATCAGGTATATTACGGACGCCTGATTCCTGCCTTGAAACAGGGATTCGCTAACATCGTTACAAACAGGGATACGGTAGAACAGGAAATAGAAAAAATTTCAGTACTCTATCCATTTAAAGACGCTTTCCTGGAGCGTTTTTCCGGCAATGCCACCCTCGGATACACATACACCAGGTCAAGTAAGTTCGGACGCGTCAATTTCGATCTCAGTGCCACTTATCTCACACGAAAAGATGAAATGACATTTGGCGCGGCCGGCATTTATTCCGTGTCAGATACTGCTTTTTCCAGGGATCAGGAAGACGTCAATTTCAAATACAATTATTATCTGAGCCCTACCTGGTTTCTGACTGCCTTTATCTCTTATCAGCGCAATCTTGAACTGGGCATCAGCCGAAGATACCAGCAGGGATTAGGCGCCGGAAATAAATTCATCACTACCCGTCATATTTACGGATGGCTGAGAACCGGCGTCGCCATCAATCAGCAGCAAAGCACCGACAATGTGAAATCCGGTACGCTGACAGAATTATTTGGTCAGGTGCAATTCAATTTTTTTCGCTTCACCGTTCCCAAAATAAGTCTCGATTTTTCACAGACATTTTATTACAGTCTTTCCCAGAAAGACCGGATCCGTAATAGTGGTCAGACCAATCTGAACTGGGAACTGGTCAGCGATTTTAATCTGAATCTTGGATTTTATAATAATTACGATAGCAAACCACCCGCCTCCGCTATAAGTACTTTTGATTTTGGAATTATATTCGGAGTCAGTTATAAATTCTAGACATTATTGTCCAGTCATGGTTGCCGGATCGAGCAATTTCTTGATCTGATCTTCAGTAAGTAAATGCTGTTCCCTGATCAATTCCAGTATACCTTTCCCGGATTTTAGCGCCTCCTTCGCCAGTTCCGTTGTTTTCTCGTATCCCAGCACCGGATTCAATGCGGTAACGATTCCCACACTGTGATTAATATATTGTTTAAGCACTGTTTCATTTGCGGTAATTCCATCAATACATTGCATGCGGAAAAGCGGCAGGGATTTGAACAGAAGGCCCTGCGATTCCATGATCGCAATAGCTTCCACGGGTTCATAAGCGTTCAGTTGGAGCAGTCCGGAATGCGCGGCCATCGTTACCGTCAGATCGTTGCCGATGACCTTGAAACAAATTTCATTCATCAGTTCGGGCATCACCGGGTTTACTTTCCCCGGCATGATGGAAGACCCCGGCTGTAGAGCAGGAAGATTGATTTCAAAAATACCGGTACGCGGACCGGATGCTAAAAAGATCAAATCACTGCTGATCTTTGAAAGTGCGATGGCATAACTTTTTAATGCGGACGAGTAAACCACGAATCCCTGCTGACTGCTTGTTGCAGCGATCAGATCCTTACTCATCACAATAGGAAACCCTGTTATCTTGGCAAGCTGCACGGCGCATTTTTCCGCATAACCCGGCGTAGCGGTGATTCCTGTGCCGATCGCCGTTGCCCCCATATTCTGTTCACATAGAAATGACTCTGATTTTTTAAGAGCGGCAACTTCCGCATCGAGCTGGTTGCCAAATGCATTGAACTCCTGACCCAGCGTCATCGGAACTGCGTCCTGCCCTTCCGTACGCCCCATCTTCAAAAGATTATTGAACTCGGCGCCTTTTTTGTGAAAAGAGGCTGAAAGAGCATCCGCTTCTTTTACCAGCTTGGTATTATGCAGCAATAATGCAACCTTAATCGCTGTCGGATAAACATCATTTGTAGACTGGCCCATATTCAGATCATCGTGTGGCTCTACATACTGGTATTCGCCTTTTTTGTGTCCGCTCAATTCCAACGCAACATTTGCCAGCACTTCATTGGCATTCATATTAGCCGAAGTACCCGCGCCGCCCTGATACAGATCAACCAGGAACTGATCATGATATTTTCCATTGATAACAGCATTGCAGGCCTTTTCGATAGCATCCAGTTTTTCCTTACTCAACCTGCCAGTTTCTGCATTTGCCCTGGCCGCCGCCAGTTTTACCATGGCATACGCACGAACATAATCGGGAAAGAAATTCGTCTTCATACTACTCACCTGGAAATTTTCCAGGGCCCTGGCCGTCTGTACACCATAGTATGCATCGTTGGGTATCTGTTTTTCTCCCAGTAAATCTTTTTCCGTTCTGGTTTGCGCAAAACTTCCACATGTTGATAACAATATGATGGCGACTAAATATCCATTTCTGAAATTTTTCATATACATGTGTTTATAGTATGATTGATTTTAAAATTAAACCGGCAATCACCGAAGCCAGGGTGGTAACCAGTCCGGGTAACATAAAACTGTGGTTCAAAACATATTTACCGATCCGCGTTGTACCGGTGCGGTCAAACTGAATGGCGGTAAGAAGTGTGGGATATCCCGGAATAAAAAAATGTCCGTTGGTGGCCGGGAAAATACCAATGAGATATGCGGGTGTTAATCCCAGTGTCAGACCCAACGGCATCAATGCTTTGGTTGTCGCAGCCTGGCTGAAAAGTAATATGCTCAATGCAAAAAGTGCAACCGCAAAGGTCCAGGGATGGGCAGACACGATTTTACCCAGCGTATTCTCAATGACGGCTGAATTATTATTCATAAATGTACTGCTCATCCAAACCACACCGAATACGGCAATGGTAGCTGAAGCGGCAGATGAAAATAAACTCGCCTTCGTTACCTGTGCGGCCGTAGTGTTTGCAAAAAGTATGATCAATCCGGTAGCAGCCAGCATGATCATCATGATCATGGAAGGCACCTGCAACTGGCCCGCTGCATTCACAGCGAAACCCGGAACGAAATCTTTCTTTTGTGAAAATTCAGGAAGTAAGGAAGGGAAGGACCCTACCAGCACAACGGCAATAACCGCCAGTCCAAAAATAATGACAGATTTGATGGCGCCCGGTTTGAGAATAGTTACGGCACTTGGGCTTTCAGTCTGATCCAGATTTTTTGCGAAAACCGGATCTTTCATGCGCTCCAGGAATTCAGGATCCGCACTGAGTTCCTTTCCCCGCTTATACACAAATAAAATTCCAACGAGTACTCCAATCAAAGTAGAAGGAATACATACCATCAGAATATCTCCGAGTTTTACACCACTGGCCGCAAGAACAGTGAGCAATGCGGCAGTAGCAGCTGACACGGGACTGGCTGTAATAGCCATATGAGCAGCAGTAACACTCATACTCAGAGCCCTTTCCGGACGAATTCTTTTTTTGATGGCCACCTCAGCAATGATCGGCATGATGGAATACGAAATATGGGCAGTTCCGGCAAATAAGGTAAAAAAATATGTCACGAGAGGCCCGAGGATAGTAATTTGTTCAGGTCTGCTCCGAAGTAATTTGCCCGCAATATTCACCAGCCAGTCCATCCCTCCTGCCGCCTGCAATGCAGCCGCGGCGGTCACAACACTTAAAATGATCAGCATCACTTCAAGCGGAGGGTCTGCTGGTTGCATTTTAAAGATGAAAATCAGCAGAAGCAATCCGATCATACCCATAACACCCAGGCCGATACCGGACATGCGGGCACCAATAAATATGCAGATCAATACAATGATAAGTTGTATAAAAATCATACATGAAATTTCCGTAAATAAATAAAACAGGATCAGGAAGGATTCACAGGGAAACTCGTGTCTTAGCAGTGTTGGTTACTAACAAGTGTAATTTGAAGTAATTTCTGTTGCGCTTTGCCCTCTATGCGGTTTGTTATTTCCCGGTTTTATCAGGCAAACTCATGATTTCACTGAATTGCTGAAAATAATTTTAGTACCTTTTTCTTTTTATTTTTATTTCGATCGGGGGCAGATTGCGAATAATGATTTGAAAGTAGCAAATTCCTTTCTCATAAAAAAAATAAAAAATGAAATGGGAACTATTTCTAGTGAAGGAATCATCTCCATCCGCATTCCCGTTTATCCTGTCGCTATTTATTTTTTCCGTTTTACAAATTGCAGAACTACATGCCCAGGACGCAAAAAACAGTTTTCCGGATGGTACGGATGGAGAAATGTTTCAGCCCCCTAAGAAAGATACTGCCAAACAAACCTGGAATGAAAAACGCTGGAGATTGTTTAAAGGCAGATTGACAACTTTCAAGTTAGGGGCCGGTTTTCTCTATGAATATGCGGCATTTTCCCAGGATAAGAATAGCAAGAATCAAATGGATTCACTGGGTACACCTCTAAAAGATCAGTTCAAAGTAAGAGATTTTCGTGTACTGTTCAGTGGTCAGATAAAATCGAAACGCGAGATCAGCTGGAGAGCAGGAATCATGTATGATGGCACAACAGATACCTGGCTTGTGCGAGAGACGGGTGTTATGGTGGGCGTTCCGGAGATAAACAGTTATTTTTTTTGTAGGCCGCACCAAAGAAGGATTTTCTATGAGTAAAGTCATGAATGGTTATGCCGGCTGGGCGATGGAAAGACAGATGGCCATTGATGTGATCCCGATTTTGGCAGACGGATTGAAATGGATGGGCTACCTGCCCAAACAACGATTTTTCTGGAACCTGGGTATATATACTGACTGGCTATCCAAGGGACAATCATTCTCTACATACCAGAATCAGTTTGATGCCCGCATAGGTTGGAATCCGGTATTTTCACCCTTGAAAAACAAAATGCTGCACCTCGGATTTAACTACCGCTATGGTAAAGTGGAAGGCGATCAGATTCAACTCCGCTCACGCCCGGAGGCAAACCCGGCTTCCTATTTTATTTCTACTGGAAATTTTTCATCCGACCACTCCAATCATGTTGGTTATGAAGTGTATTACCAGTCAGGCCGCTGGCTGATGGGTTCAGAATTCTACTGGCATAAGTTCACTTCGCCAATAGAAAACAATCCGGTATTCAATGGAGGCGAATTCATGGTCAGTTATATTTTTTCTGGTGAATCGAGAAAATATATAACCAGCACGTCCATCTTCGGTTTTGTTCCGGTTAAAAAATCTGTTTTTCAGGGCGGTTTGGGAGAGTTTGAAGGAGTTTTACGATTCTCCACGTTTGATTTGAATGCTGGTAACATCCAGGGAGGTAACTTCTGGAGAATCACGCCGATGGTGAACTGGTATCTGTCACCGGAATTACGTTTTGAACTGGCATATGGTTATGGCATTCTCGACAGGTTTGGCGTAAAAGGCGCCACCCAGTTTTTTTCAATCCCGGATTCAGATTACCATCCTGTAAAAACCGGGATTGCAATACATTATATAAGTGTCATGAAAACATTTCATTCCGAAAATAAGCGACAGGAAAATTATCGATCCGGAATAAATCTGAGATATTATTTTTTATTCGAAAATATTTGGCTTCCTTTCGTTTTTCATTTTGACGGGATAAGAAATTTTTAATAGTATTTATTTTTAACGGGATTTATTAACAAAAAAAACTGAATCATGAAAAAGATTATCCTTTTCAGTCTGATCGCATTTGTAAGCGTCCACCTTTTGGCGCAGGATGCCAACCTCCCCAGAGTTAAAATACTGGCCACGGGCGGTACGATTGCCGGCGCCGGAAATGCTGCGGACCGCGCGGGTTATAAGGCAGGTGCGTTACCCATTGATGAATTACTGGCCGCCGTTCCGCAGATACATAAAATAGCCAATGTGACCGGTGAGCAGATTGCTTCCGTGGGCAGCCAGGATATTACCATTGCCATCTGGGAAAAACTGGCAGTTCGCATCAATGAAATTTTTGAAAAAAATGAAGCAGATGCAGTGGTCATTACACATGGAACGGATACGCAGGAAGAGACATCTTATTTTCTGGACCTGACCGTGCATTACAAAAATACGGTTGTGATAACCGGCTCCATGAGACCCGCAACCGGAATCAGCGCAGACGGTCCGAAAAATTTATATGATGCGGTAACCGTCGCAGCTAACCCATTGAGCCGGGGCCGGGGAGTACTGGTTTGTTTTAATGAAAGCATTTATGATGGCAGGGATGTAACAAAAATCAGTACAACAAAACTGAATGCTTTTGCCTCACCCAATACAGGACCCCTGGGCCAGGTCTATGACGGCAAAGTGGAATATTATTCTATATCCATCCGTGAAGTAAATGTGGGATCACCATTTAGTGTAAAACTGGATAGCCGCTTACCCAAGGTGGATATTGTATACATGTATGCAGATGCTTCTCCCAGCTTGATCAATTGCTCTGTAAGTGATGGCGCCAAGGGCCTGGTGATTGCCGGCGTGGGAAATGGCAATTTTAATAAAGCGTATATGGATGCTATTTCCGCAGCAGTAAAAAAAGGCGTGATTGTTTGCCGGGCTGCGCGCAGTGTAAGCGGCCGGGTCGTATTGGAAGATGAGATTAACGATAAAGAACTGGGAACGATTGTCAGTGACGATCTCAATCCGCAGAAAGCCCGTGTATTGCTGATGCTGGGATTAATGAATACCAGTGACAAAGCAAAACTCCAGGAATATTTTTTCAAATATTGATGAGCCGACAGAAAAAAATTGTTGATATCTCTCCGGGGAACAGTGGACACAACAATAAATGAAAAAGCCGTATATAAAAGATATACTGGAAAATTATTTTCCAATTTCGAACTGGCTGCCCTCCTACAAAAAAACATTTATACGGTGGGACCTGGTAGCGGGTGTTACGTTGGCTTCCTTTGTATTACCGGAGTCGATGGCTTATGCCACACTTGCCGGAGTGCCTGCTTATTTCGGAATTTATTGCTGCCTGGCAGGCGGACTTTTATTTGCATTGTTCACTACTTCCAGGCAGGTCGCCATTGGTCCCACTTCTTCCATATCACTGATGGTGGGATCTACCGTCGCCGTACTGTCTGGTGGAGATCCGGTTAGATGGGCACAGATAGCAGGTTTAACCGCGCTGGCTGTTGCCATCATCTGTTTCATTGCCTATATTTTTAAACTGAGTTCAGTTGTAAATTTCATCAGCGATAGTATTCTGCTCGGCTTCAAAGCGGGAGCTGCTTTATCCATCATGTCCACACAATTACCAAAAATATTTGGCATAGAAGGCGGCGGCAGTAATTTCTTTACGAGGATCTGGGTGCTGATGAAACACCTTCCGGAAACGAATGGTAATGTATTGATTTTTGGAGTTGTGTCAATGATCATATTAATCGCAGGAGAATTTTTTATCAAGGGTAAGCCTGTTTCGCTCGTGGTGGTCATTGCCGCCATCCTGGTTATGTCCTTTACTCATCTGGCATCGGCCGGAGTACGCATCACGGGACTTATTCCCGAAGGACTTCCGTCACTGAGTAAACCCTCACTCCGGTTCAGAGATGTGGATGGCGTGCTGGCACTGGCATTTGCCTGTTTCCTGATGGGATATATTGAAACGATTTCAGCAGCCAGAACCTTTGCATTAAAAAATAATTATACCGTCAACCCAAGACAGGAATTACTTTCGCTGGGTGCAGCCAATATCGCGGCCGCTTTTTCGAGTGCCTATGTGGTCGCCGGCGGATTATCACAGTCAACAGTAAACGATAAATCCGGCGCAAAAACACCCATGTCATTGATCATATGCTCCGTTACCCTGGGAGTGATTCTGATGTTTTTTACATCCCTTTTGAAAAACCTGCCCGAAGTGATCCTGGCGGTTATCGTGATTCACGCTGTTTCAGGACTGATTAAAATCAAAGAACTGCAGAGAATCCGGCAACTCAATCCCATGGAGTTTAATGTGGCACTCATCGCCATCGCCGGAGTGCTGGTTTTTGGAATATTAAAAGGTGTTATGATTTCCGTGATCATGTCGCTGATCCTGTTGATCCGCCGTGCCGCAAGTCCGGAAGTTGCCCTGCTGGGAAGAATCGCAGACACACAAAATTTTTCGGACCGCGTCCGGCACCCGGATAATATTCTTTTACCAGGTGTCGTAATTGCCAGGATTGAATCGTCTATTCTTTATTTCAATGCGGAAGATATTTTTGAAAAAATAAACAGGTATATATCCTTTTCTGCGCCCGTAAAACTGATTATTATTGACCTGTCTGCTTCCCCCTATGTGGATGTTGCCGGTTCCAAAATGCTTCTGAATCTCACAAGAGAAAATCATCAGCAGGGGATATATATACGGATCGTACAGGCACTTTCGGGGGTGCGTGATATACTCAGAAAACAGGGCATTGAAGAAATGACCGGTCATATCAGCCGGGACAAAACGATTGCAGAAGCCCTGCATGAATTCAATTCGTTGACGCTGGATGCCGATCCGCGACTGTGATCAGACGGTAATGCACTCAGCAATTAAAATAGATTACATGACAAAGAGCAATGATCAGCAGTTTTTAAGCCGGGGACATTCCTTGCTAGATGAGAGGTGAATTGATGCTGCAATACTCTTATCGTGAAGATTCTTCCGAAGTTGATTAAAATACCATTCCACGAATATTATAATTTATTAATTATGAAATCAAAAATAAGCGACCGTTTGACGGATATTCAGGATCTCTCAAAAAAAGAACTCATCGGGCGTGCAAAAGAATTCTCAAAAAAGTTTCGTATAAAAGACGGAAAAGATTTCAGATTAAAAGATTTCGATCCCGGAGAGGATGCAGGTCTGGGGTCCGAAGATAAGCCACTCGCCAAACAGGCATTGCAAATGGGTGTAGAAGCATTGAGCGCATTGCAGGAAGTATTATATGCCGAAGACAAATGGGCGGTCCTGCTGATTTTTCAGGCCATGGATGCGGCTGGAAAGGATGGGGCCATTAGACACGTGATGTCGGGTGTGAACCCACAGGGCTGC
>JABDFX010000032.1 GCA_013286315.1 Bacteroidota bacterium
ACAGGCTTCCTCGGATCTTATATACTTCAGGAACTGGTTTTGCAGGGAAGATCTGTACGTGCCCTGCGCAGGAACCTGACCGTCCCGTTTTATATACACCCGGGTCTTCTGGATAAAATATCCTGGGTGCAGGGAGATATACTTGACGTGAACGGTTTGATGGAAAATATGGTGGGCTGTGATAAAATCATCCATGCGGCCGGGATGGTTTCATTTAATCCGTCGGACAAAAAAAAATTATTCCAGTTAAATATAGAAGGAACCGCTAACGTAGTAAATGCTGCCATCGAATCGGGTATTACGGATCTGGTGCATGTCAGTTCTGTGAGTGCCCTGGGCAGACATGATGATGCCAAACCAATTGATGAAGAAAAAAAATGGATTGGTAATAATGGTCAGTCGAACTATGGGATCAGCAAATATTATAGTGAAATGGAAGTGTGGCGCGGTATGGGTGAAGGGCTTTCTCCTCTGATTGTGAATCCCTCCACGTTGCTGGGTTATGGAGACTGGAATCAAACGAGTTGCGGGCTATTCAAAACGGCTTATCGTGAATTTCCCTGGTATATGAATGGATCGAACGGATTCAGCGATGTAAGGGACACTGCGCGCGCCGTCATCGCGCTGATGAATCGTGGTATTCGCAATGAACGATTTATCATCAGTGCCGAGAACAGATCTTACCGTGAAATTTTTAACTGGATGGCGCAGGGTTTCGGGAAAAAACAACCATCGAAAAAAGCCGGCCCGTTTTTAGCAGGCATGGCATGGAGGACAGAAAAAATAAAGTCGGCCTTCTCCCGGCATAAACCTCTTATTACGCGGGAGTCGGTGGCGATTGCTTCCAGACGGAGTTCATATGATAATCGTAAACTGCTGAAAGCACTTCCTTCATTCCGTTTCCGTTCCCTGGAAGATTCCATTTTTGAAGCATGTGCTGGGTACGGCGCGAATCCGCAACCGTTATAGGCTTAAAGCCTAAAGCCCAAGGCCTAAAACCAATATATTTCTAAAATCTAAAACCAGATATATTTTATAATATACTTCTACATAAAGAGATTCGTTATAATAAGAGATTGTTTTCGGTAATCTCTTTTTTGATAATAATTTTCTGATAAAATGTTTTGGGCTTTAGGCTTTGGGCTTTAGGCTTTAGGCCAAAAAAAATGAATATGAAAATCCTCACCATTGCCTTTTGCGCCATCCTGATATCTCTGACAAGTTTCAGTCAGGATAAGATGTTTTATATCCATGGAAAAGTGGTGGATGAAAAAACCGGCAGCGTTTTATCCAACGCGTCTGTATTTTGTCAGAATACAACCACGGGCACCATCTCGAATAACGATGGCCTGTTTTCCCTTCGCCTGAATAATGGAGGATATGATCTGGTTATTTCATATACCGGTTATGAAACACAGGTTTTACGAGTGAGTAATGCAATGAAAGATAAAGACTCCCTGCTGATTCAAATGAAAGAAGCGGAGAAGGCCATGGCGGAAGTGGCGGTAAGCGGTTCATTTCTCGTGGCAGACGGCTGGACAAAATACGGCCAGTTTTTCCTGGACAATTTTATAGGTACCACGGCCAATGCGGCACAATGCACAATTGAAAATAAAGATGCGATCAGTTTTTATTATTATAAAAAACGGAATAAACTCAAAGTAAAAGCCAAAGAGGAAATCATTATTCTTAATCAGGCCCTGGGCTATAAAATCAGATACCAACTGGATTCATTCGTAAATGACTACACTACACATATCAGCAGTTATACCGGATATCCCTTATTTGAAAATATCACAGGGACAGCTGAACAGCAGGAACAATGGACAAAAAACAGGTACAGAACCTATATCGGATCTCGTTTGCATTTTATGAGAAGCTGGTATGACAGTACTTTGAAAGATGAAGGATTCCAGGTTGAAACGTTAAATACACCCAATTCTCCAAAAGGAACAATATTGGAAAATCCTTACGATGCCACGATATATTCTTTGGACAGTGGAATTGTGGATATCAATATAAACGGCGGCATACGGGTTACATACACCGGTCAGGTTCCGGAAAAAACCTATCTGATACAAAATCATTTTCCGCTGAATTCAAAAGTGGAGGTATCGGCCCTCGACATGCCATCGGGTTTTTCTATTGAGGAGAACGGGTATTTCTATGAACAATCTGAAATAACAAATATGGGTTATTGGGCCTGGAAGAAAATTGCAGAGCTGGTTCCCTATGATTATAATCCGGATTAAGCCTAAAGCTCAAAGCCCAAAGCCTAAAACTGAATTGTTAATTTGTAAATCTGCAAATTGTAAAATTGAAAGTTCCTCACTCATTTATCATTCTCTAAATTGGTTTTAGGCATTGGGCTTTAGGCTTTAGGCTTATCCATGACTTTCTTCCATAACTCTGGAATTCGTTTTACCCAGATCAGTTCGCGTTTTTTAACATTTGCATCTTCGGCCGGTGATCCAAAATATATTTTTCCTGCTTCTATAGTTCCTCCCACGCCACTTTGTGCGAGCACGACCACATTGTCTCCGATTGAAAGCGTTTTGCTGATACCCACCTGTCCCCAGAGAATAACACCGTTTCCGATTTCAACCGCACCGGCGATTGCTACCTGGGCTGCCAGCAGACAATTCTTACCGAGTACCGTATCATGACCGATATGAACCATATTATCCAGTCGCGAACCACTTCCGACAACGGTGTCGCCGCTTACGCCGCGATCGATGGTACAGCCTGCACCAATTTCAACATCATCTTCAATCAGTACTCTTCCGCAACTTAACATACGTTTATACCAGGATTCCCGATTCTTATTGGTATTATAATAGAATGCATCCGATCCAATAACCGTTCCGGCCTGGATGACGACATCATCACCGATCACACAATGATCCATGATGGTTACATTTGGATGAATCGTGCAACGTTCCCCGATCTGTACATGGTTACCAATGAAAACATTCGGATAGATATATGAAGTTTTACCTATGGATGCACTGGGACTGATCGATTGTGTGGCCCCTTCAAAGGGCCTGAAATGCTTTACTATTTTCTGATAGGCCTCAAATGGTTGTTCTACAATCAACAACGCTTTTTGCGGTGGACAATCCACTACCTGATTGATGATGATGAATGAAGCGGCAGACTCCAAACACTTTTTATAATACTTCGGATGATCCACAAAAACCAGATCACCCTTTTCAACTTTATGTATTTCATTGATTCCGGATGCCGATGCCCCGGTATTACCCAGAAGCCTGGCGCCCAGAAAATCTGCAAGCCATGACAACGATACGGGAGAAGGAAATTTCATTGATCAAATTTTGCTCAAACCTACATTAAACTGCTTTTCCACACCCTAAAAAAAATTGTGTATAAAATTTATTGGAAAATTTTTCCGAATGGGTAAAATTATTTCTAATATTGTGTAGGGATTTTTATGTCCCTGTACTTACTAACCCATCCAAATAGTAAAAGTCTCGCCGCCAGCGGGGCTTTTTATTTTGTGCATTCATTCGGCTAAATAAATTCAAACCCTTTATTCATCAGTGTTTCATTGAATTTCATTGAATAAATATTACATCATATATAAACCATTTCAGGTGCTTTCGCAGTTCACTTCTGAAAATAGCAAGGCCTGCCTGAAGGATTTTTTCGAGGTCCCCAAAGACGTTTATCCGGTAGGACGCCTGGATTATGACAGTGAGGGATTGCTTTTGTTAACAAATGACAAATCCCTGAACCACCGGTTGCTGCATCCCAGTTTTGCTCATGAACGCGGATACAGGGTACAGGTGGAAGGACTTATTACAAATGAAGCCTTGCAACAGCTGAGTTCCGGAATTACGATTCAGGTTGACGGAAAACCCTATCTCACTGCAGCGGGTAAAGCATCACGTCTTCCTGACCACATCGTTATTCCGGATAGAAATCCTCCGATCCGTTTTCGTAAGCATATTCCAACGAGCTGGATCAAAATAGTAATAACAGAAGGGAAAAACAGGCAGGTACGCAAGATGACAGCTGCAACCGGCTTCCCCACACTTCGCCTCATTCGTTACAGTCTGGAAGGTTTAACACTTGACCCGATGTTACCGGGAGATATGATTGACATGAATCAAAACGATGTATACGGTAAGCTCGGACTGCTGACGCACATTTAATTTATTACCTTTCAGGCATAAAAAGGATAATATGGTTAAATCGATGACGGGTTTTGGAAGGGCAGAAGAAACGGTAGGTGACAAAACCTTTCTGGTAGATGTAAAATCGCTCAATGGGAAACAATTTGAACTTCAGTTAAAACTTCCCGGTTTTCTCAAACCTTATGAATTTGATATCCGCAAGCTCCTGTCAGAAAAGCTGGGGCGCGGTTCCCTGGATTGTACAATCAGTCTCAAACAAACAGGAAATGCAAAACCCGTCAGTATTAATACGGATCTTGCAAAAGCATATTATGAAACCCTGGCCGATCTCTCCAGACAGCTCAACCAGGATCCCTCCAACATTCTAAGCACTCTGTTAAAATTGCCTGAGGTGATTACCCCGACAGGTGATACATTAACCAAAGAAGAATGGAATCAGTTCAGCAAAGTGATAGAAATGGCCATTGAGGATCTGAACCAGCACCGGTTGAATGAAGGAAAGTCTTTGGAAGAGGATCTGATCCAGCGCATTGATAATATCAGCCTTCAGCAAACAGAGGTCATAAAGCTGCAACCTCTCCGCCAAACGAAAATCCGTGAGGGTCTTGAAAAATTATTAAACGAGCATGTGGGCAAAGAAAACTATGATTCCAATCGTCTGGAACAGGAAATGATATATTATCTTGAAAAAATTGATATCAGTGAGGAGATGGTCAGGCTGAAGAATCATTGTATTTATTTCAAGGAAGTGCTCGCAGAACCCGATGAAAGTAAGGGAAAGAAATTATCGTTCATACTCCAGGAGGTAGGAAGGGAAATTAATACTACAGGGTCCAAAGCATATGATGTAAAGATCCAGCGATGTGTAGTGCTGATGAAAGACGAACTGGAAAAAGCCAAGGAACAAATTTTGAATGTCTTGTAACGCTTAAAGCCTAAAGCCCAAAGCCTAAGACTAATGCAGACTTAACGCTTAATGCCCAACGCTTTTCCGGTCAACGGTCAACGGTCATCGGTCAACGAGAACCGCCAACTGCCAACAGCCAACTGCCAACCGCCAACCGCCAACCGCCAACATAAACTAAATGCACAAGAATTTTATACTGTTCGTATCTATTCTGTTCAATTCTTTAAAAAGCCGGGTTGTGAAAATTTCATTTTTGTTTCTTACAGCCGTTTTTGGATTATCAGCCTGTAACTGGACCACCGGTGTCTTCGAAAAAAATCTCACGTTTGACAATCATGCATGGCCCTCATCCGTAAAGCCGGATATTGCATTTGAAATTACCGATACCGTATCTTCCTATAATATTTATATCGTACTGCGTCATACCGATGCCTTTCATTTCAATAATATTTATATCCGCGCGACTGTAAAAGAACCGGGAGATCCGAAAGGGAGAACGGGTGACTATGACCTGCAGCTGGCAACCAACGAAAAGGGATGGATCGGAACGGCCATGGATGATATTTATGATGCACGTCTCCTTATTCAGCCAAAAACCAGGTTCAGGAAATCAGGCGTTTACCATATTACCATGGAACAACTGATGCGGGAAGACCCGTTGAAAAATGTACTGAGCGCGGGACTTCGGGTGGAGAGAACACAGGAGTAGTATGGAAGAATGGAAGTATGGAAGTTGAATTTTAAAGTTATAACGTTTAAATATGCATTACGCTTTACGCTTTGAGCTTTAAGCTTAATAAATATGCCTGGGGTAACCGCGCGATCGTCATTTGCTGGCTGCTGCTGATTTATGTATTGGCGGCACTCATATGGTGGTATATCGCCCTTAATCTTCAGAATAATCAGATGTCTGCGTACAGAATAGAACTTCTGACCCATGATGATCCCGAATATATATCTAAGCTGGAAAAAATTAACAGCGACCGCCATCGCCTGGCCACAGCTTATAAAAGTGAAGGCCTTGCTTTTATTTTAGTCATTCTGGCAGGTGCTGTTTTCCTGCGAAGCGCTGTGATGCGTCAGATCGGGATACAAAGACAGCAGCAGAATTTCATGATGGCTATCACACATGAACTGAAAACCCCCATCAGCATCACCCGGCTGAATATGGAAACACTTCTGAAACATTCGCTGGATGATTCAAAAAAAGAAAAGATCCTTAAATCCTCCCTGCAGGAAATCAACCGGTTGAATACCCTCACGGGGAATATACTTGTGTCTGCGCAGTTGGAAGGAGGGTCTTATCTTTTCAATAAGGAAGAAATTAATTTCTCGCAGATTGTATCTGATTCCAGCCAGGATTTCGTAAACCGCTTCCCCAACCGGCCATGGAACATTACAATGGAACCGGATCTATTTATTTCGGGTGATCCCCTGCTGATGCAGATCCTCGTGAACAACCTGATCGATAACGCTGTTAAATATTCTCCTCCTGGTTCTCCCATTACAATCCATTTAAAAAAAGAGGGAGATCAGGGGATTCTGGAACTCATTGATGAAGGAGCGGGTATTCCTAAAAAAGAACAGAAAAGGATTTTTCAAAAATTCTACCGTGTGGGAAATGAAGATACCAGAATAGCACAGGGAACGGGACTCGGACTTTACCTGGGCCGGAAAATTACCCGGGATCATAAAATGCGCCTTCAGGTTTCAGATAATAAACCAAAAGGAACCATATTTACCGTTCATTTTAATTTAATTCAGGTATGATGAAGGAGCCCGCACGCAAATCCATCCTGCTCGTAGAAGACGAGGAGAATCTGCATGACGCTCTTCGCCTGAACCTGGAACTGGAAAACTACCAGGTTACTTCAGCCTATGATGGAAATGAAGCTTTGAAAGCCATCAGCGACGAATATTTCGACCTGGTGATCCTGGATGTCATGTTACCGGGTATCGACGGGATCAATGTAGCGGAGAGCATCCGTATCAGACAAAATCCGGTACCCATTCTGATACTCAGCGCCCGTAATACAAGTGCAGACCGGGTGCTCGGTTTGAAAAAAGGTGCTGATGATTATCTCAATAAACCCTTCAACCTGGAAGAATTGCTTCTGCGTGTGCAAAAGCTGATTGAGAAAAATGAAAGATTACAGGACCGCAATAACGTACCCGCGAGATATGTTTTCGGAAAGAATGTGATTGACTTCAAGGCACAGGAGGCATTTAATAAAAAGAATGAACGTTTCCGGCTGAGTAAAAAGGAAACCATGCTTCTGAAGCTGCTGATCGAAAACAAAAATGAAGTGGTGAAAAGAGAAAAAATCCTGCAGGCCGTTTGGGATTATAATGTATATCCGAATACGAGAACAATTGATAACCTGATCCTGAATTTCCGAAAATATTTTGAAGACGACAGCCGCAACCCGAAGCATTTTCATTCGGTAAGAGGCGTTGGATATAAATACACCGAATAAGCTGAACGCTTAACGCGTAACGCCTAACGCATTCGGCCTAACGCATTCGGCCAAACGCGTTAGGCTTAATGCTAATGGTACTGAACCGATTTGTTAGAATGGTCTGTTGGAATTTCATGCGTTAAACGGTTTGCGTTACGCGTTAAGCGTTACGTGTTACGCGTTACGCGTTAAGCCTGGATGTTATCGCTTCAGCCGCTGAAAGAACCCGTTGCATGTCACTCGTATTATACTCGGGTGTATATAATTTCATTTCACATTCATTGAGCACATTTTTCAACTGAATAATGTCTTCGTCGCTCCACCCGATTGAACGCAGACCTGTGGCAATATTTAACTTATTCAGTTCGCTGGCAGGCAACTGAAGTTTGTCAGAAACTGATTTCCAGATGGCGCGATTGACTGACGCATAAAATTTACTAAAATCCCCTGCCTGCATCAGTTGCCTGGATTCGTTCAATGGATCGGTTACCACGGGAACGTTTTTCGCTTTTTCCAGTGCGGCCAGTTGCTTTGCTTTTTCAGCTCTCAACAGGGCATCCTTTTTCGATTCCCTGATAATAAAAAATGTTGCCACTGCCAGCAAAAGGAATGCTGATCCCCATAATGCGTACTTTGTCCACTCCACCTGATTCGTTTGCACAGGTGTCTCCCTGGGTTTTGCTGTTTTCTTTTTAATGGATGCTTTAACGATCAGGTCCAATGGATCCGACTCAATGGCTTTATAGACTTTAGCAGCCGGATCGAAATAGCTCATCTTCACCGCGGGCAGGATATACTTTCCTGGTTTCGTACAAATAAAACTGTACGAATAAGTTTTTGTGCCACCGAGCGGCGCGACCGTTTTGTCGATATTTTCCTTATTACTGACATCATACGATTCCATGTTTGCAGGCCAGCTGATCGATGGTGCGTTGATCACGGGAAGATTACCGGTGCCTTTTACTGATACCGACAAATTCGCCGCATCTCCTGTATCCACTTCTTTGGTATTTAATGAAGCTGTAATCGAATATTTTCCAACAGCTCCATTAAAATCCGCCGGCTTCCCAGCTTCCGGCAATGGTTTCACGTGCACCACAACCGGTTTACTTTCTAACACGATATGCTGGGTAAAAGGAGTCCCGCTTACTTCAGGTTCGAAAAGTCTATCCAGCAAACCGCCCAGGCCCTGACCGGAACTTTTAGAACTGCCCGCATCGGCCCTGACAAAATAAATATTGTTATCCAGTTCTACCGGATCCAGCGTCACATCACCTGCCTGCAGAGGAATGAGCTGTGACTTCCGGATAATATGCACTGAAAAGTTTTTGCCATTTACTTTTTCTACAGAAACCCGGTCCTCCGTCGGATCGATCATGTCATAAACACTGAAGCCATTCAGGGATGGATGACGGGTGACTCTTGAATCCGAGCGTAGCCGGGCGTATAGTTTATATGTTGCAACAATGGGCTCACCCAGGAAACAATCTGTTTTGCTGACATCCACTTTGATAAAAAAATTCTTCCTGATCTTATCCTCAACATTTTCTCCGGGTCGCACCAATTCGTCCATATCTACGGTAGGCTGTGCTGCCGGCCATGAAGGATCGGGCAACGGACTGAAGCCGGGTGTTTTTGCATTTCCCTGTCCGCTTTGATTATGGACGGAAATCTGGATCGGATTGGAATGCAATTTCTGTCCGTCAACAGTGGCAGTGGCCGGTTTGATGGTGAGGGTACCGGTCTTTTTAGGTTGTAGTACATAGCTGACGCCCCGATATTGGGATGTGACACCGTTGACAACGCTCATGCCGGTTGACTGGCTCGGCCCCTGTACAATGGTAAAGTCGGTAAAATCAGGAGGTTGCAGATCACTGATCTCCTTTGCATTTTCAATAACAAACTGGATTTCGACATAGTCGGATTTTCCCATGTCTTTTGTGCTGGCCTGGGCCGTAAAACGTACCTGTGCCATGGCCGGACTCAATGTCAGGCAGAGCCAACAGAAAATAGGCGTTTTGAAAGGTATAAATGATCCGATATTAATTGTCAATTGTCAATTGTTAATTGTTAATTATACATAATTGATTCATGATAAAAATAGCAGCCATATCCCACTCATTGACAATTATCAATTGACAATTAACAATTATTAAAGGTCGCCCAACAATGGCCTGATAACCAAATCTTCCACGACCGCCTGAGGAGATAGTTTTGAAATCTGAACAACCGTATCGGCAATATCGGTTGCCTTCATGATTCTGCCGGGGGATATTCCGGCAGCGGCCCAGGAGTCGGTATAAACGGCACCCGGATAAACACAGGTTACTTTGATTGAATACGGTTTTAGTTCTTCACGCAGGTTTTTTGAGAACCCCGTCAGTGCAAATTTGCTGATGCTATAGGAGCCACCATTGGGGTATGCCTGCAAGGCGGCTATTGAACTCATGTTGAAGATATGACCCGATTTACGTTCCATCATCGAAGGCAGGAGCATACGGGTGACATAATAAGCGCTGAGAAAATTGGTGTTCAACATCTTTTCCATTTGACCTTCGGGTTCATCGATGACTCTCCCGGGTTCAAATATTCCCGCGTTGTTGATGAGGATATCTGTTTCAACAGCTGACCCTAATACCCACTGACCAAATTCAACAGCTCCGGTTTTTAAACCAATGTCAAAAGCTTTCGCTTTGATGATCTGATCAGGGAATCTTGCCTGAAGAGATGCCAGTGCATGATACAGATTCACTTCGCTGCGGGAAGTCAGGTAAAGATCATGACCTTCTTTCGCAAATGCCTCTGCCATGGCTAAACCCAGTCCGCGCGAAGCACCCGTTATAATTACTTTCATAATTGCAATTTACGTTAGAAGCCCAAAGCCTAAAGCCTAAAGCCTAAAACTAATTTATCAATTTGTAAATAGGGAGATCAGAAAATTGATGCACCCACATTCCTATCATTGGTTTTGAGCTTTAGGCTTTATGCTTTAGGCTTTGACTTAAATTGCATGATGAAGTATAAGCATCTTTTCTTCGATCTGGATCATACCCTATGGGATTTTGATTCCAATAGCAGGGAAGCGTTGCATGATCTTTATCATTCCCTATCCCTGGCTGATGCCGGTGTGAACGACTTCGATCTTTTTCATAAACTCTACCTTGGTCATAATGAGCGCCTTTGGGATCGGTATAGAAAAGGGCAAATGAAAGTGGATGAGCTTCGATGGAAAAGAATGGCAGTAACCTTACTCGAATTTAAAAATGGAGATGAATCGCTGGCTCGTAAAATGGGTATCGCGTTTCTTGAGATACTGCCCACTAAGAAAAAACTTTTTCCGGATACGATTGAAGTATTGAATTATTTAACCGAAAAGAAATACGCACTTCACCTGATCACCAATGGATTTGAAAAAACGCAGCATCATAAATTAAAAACCTCCGGCATTGACAGTTTTTTTTGTGAAGTGATTACTTCTGAAGGATCCAATAGTCTGAAACCTCATCCCGAAATTTTTGAATATGCTATTCTGAAAACCGGGGCACTGAAAAAAGAAAGTATTATGATCGGGGACACGCCCGAAGTAGATATTCTGGGTGCCCTGGAGGCGGGCATCGACCAGGTCTATGTTAATCATACAGGAAATCTGGAACCGGTGAATGCGACATTCACAGTTTATTCATTGAAGGAATTAAAGACAATCTTTTGATTGGTTGACGGTTGACAGATGACAGTTGACGGTTGACAGAAAAAGCGTTGAGCGTTAGGCGTTACGCGTTACGCGTTAAGTCCATTCCGCCAGTACAGTCACGCCTCCCTTCACCATCTGATTGAGTTCCACTTTTAATAGCGTCCCAGGTGGAAGTAAAACATCCACACGGGAACCAAATTTGATAAACCCCATCTCGGCGCTCTGCTCAACCTTCTGACCTGGAGAAAGATAATTGATGATCCGTTTGGCGAGTGCACCGGCAATCTGTTTGACGAGCAGAGTGCCCATCGGATTTTTTATGACGACACTATGACGCTCATTTTCAGTGGAAGATTTTGGATTCCAGGCCACCAGGTATTTTCCTTTATGATATTGGCTGTATATAACATCTCCGCCGATGGGATTCACATTCCGGTGCACGTTGGCCGGGCTCATAAATATCGAAACCTGCAGGCGGGGGTCATGAAAGTATTCCACGTCGGTGATTTCTTCGATAACGACCACTTTACCGTCGGCCGGACAAACAATATATTTTTCGATGATGGTGGGTGTGCGTGCCGGTACCCGGAAAAAAGATATGATAAAAAGTAAAAACGCCAGACTGACGATAAATATGAACCAGCTCAATCCCGGCAATTGAAAACTGATAAAATAAAATGAAATCAGGTTGATCGCTGCAAAGATGATCGCACAGACGGCAATGGTTTTATATCCTTCTTTGTGAATAGTCATGGGTGGAATAAAATCGGATTGTTTTAATTATGCAAACATAACAATGTAAAGCCAAATGAACGGCGTGGCGAACAGCAGGGAATCAAATCGGTCGAGAAACCCGCCGTGGCCGGGCAAAATATGACCACTATCTTTTACATCTGCGAGTCTTTTCAGTTTGCTTTGAAGAAGATCACCGAGAGTGCCGGCTACGGCCGCTATGGCCGCTACAATCATCCATTGACTCACAGCCTGCATCTCAAAATCACTGCTTAGATAATATCCGACGGCTCCCATGGCGAGTACGGCGAAAATGAATCCTCCAATAGTACCCTCCCATGTTTTCTTGGGAGAAATCGCGGACAGCCGCGTTTTACCAATCAGGGATCCGACCAGATAAGCCATGGTGTCATTTACCCATAAACTAAGGATGATCGCCAGAACCAGTAATTTATTTACGGTTTCCAATGCCGTACCGGGATAGAAAGTGCGCAGATTGAGTAACATGCCCAGGCTGAGAGAAATATATATCAGGCCCAGCATGGAATAACCCATATTCCGCAAATACGATTTCCGTGTATATAAAATTTCTGCCACGGGCAAAATAAAAAGAAACAGAAGACCCCCATACAGGCCTGCATTATGCAGTCCGGCATTTCCCACATCACCCGCAAAACCGGGGCGTGCGCAATACATCATGATACACCATCCTGCTATCATTACACCATATTTTTGAAAGGAACTTATTTCAGCGTATGCTGAATCAATTTTAGCCAGCAGTTTCTGGTACTCGTACCAGCAGCCAAAATGTATGATGGAAAAAAGGATGAAGAAACTCCAGGTATTCCAAAGCAATCCAAACAGCATGACCGCCACAAAGAACAGCGAAGTCAGTGCCCTTGTTCTGAAATTGACTGCCTGAATTGCCATGCAGTGAAGTTACGTAAATGGAAATTATATAATTACGTGAATCGGATTATGCCTGTTCATCCGGTTCATCAAATATATTGTATTCTTTCGCCGGCGGGAATTCTACGGCATAGCTGGTGACAGATTGTTTCCGAAGGTATTTAATGAGGAATATGATAATAAAAAGCGAAGCCAGGCCAATCAGAATGTATCCAATACTGATCGTCGTATTTGAATCCAGGTTGGCTGCTTTATAATAAATCAGGAGAACGCCGATCGAATTAAAAATAAAATGCCCCAGCATCGATGTATATATACTTCCGCTATACCAGTACAGTGCCCCAAGTATGATCCCCAGGGCCATACGAGGTATGAAACCCATAAACTGCATATGGAAAGCAGAGAAAAGAATTCCGGTAATGATGATTCCCGGCCAGGCAGATTTACAAATCTGGATAAAAAGTTTTTGTAGTATGCCCCTGAAAAAAAGCTCTTCGCTGACGGCGGGTAAGGCGCCAGCCAGTAAAATAGTCATCAACAGATCGGCCGGGTTTTTCATCGCCAAAATATTCTTCATCTGTCCATTCGCATCCGTCTCGAATTTTAGTATCCATTGCTGCGTTGATTTGGGCAGAAGATATACAATCGATTCGTTTAAGGATGCCAGCATTTCTACGGCAAAATAGGCGGCGATCATAGTGATCAGACCGATCAGGAGAAAAGCATTTTTTTGCGGTGGCCTCATCCCGATATACGTTAGCGGATGGGGATCCGCCAGGTATGAAAAAACAAGGGAAGGCAAAACAAATACTCCTATCGCGTTGACGATCAGCAAACCCTTGACAACACCGGCGAATTCAGGGCGGCTGAAATCATTTGCTGAAATCGAAGCCAGTTGTCGAAGTGTCATATGATTTATAAGCGCAACGATACTGCCACCAACTAATGAAGCAAGCAACAGCAGACCAAATGTGAGTCCGCCAAAAATCATGAGTTGCAACCAGGCGGGTTTATTTCGAAGGTAAGTATGCATGAGCGGGCTTCCGGCTACAGCTTTTATTGAGTATCTTTGTGGCAGGAAGACGCGAAATTAAGCAACCAGGCTTCAATTTCAATCCCGTATGGTGCGGGAAGGAATTTATTCCCATATAAACAATGCCCGTTCAGATCGGAAAACATATCAAACTGCCGGATTTCCCCCTGCTCCTGGCACCCATGGAAGACGTGAGTGACCCACCGTTCCGATATGTGTGTAAGAAATATGGCGCGGACCTTATGTTTAGTGAATTTATTTCTTCAGAAGGTCTGATCCGTGATGCCATCAAAAGCAAACAAAAACTTGATTTTTTTGAATATGAGCGGCCTTTCGGCATTCAGATTTTCGGAGGCGATGAAGAAGCCATGTCGCTCAGTGCCCGCATCATTGAGGCAACGAATCCTGACCTGGTGGATATCAATTTCGGATGTCCCGTAAAAAAAGTGGTTTGTAAAGGAGCGGGTGCTGCTGTGTTAAAAGATGTGCCTGCCATGGTGAGGCTTACGAGGGCCGTTGTGCAATCCACCCGCCTGCCCGTAACCGTCAAGACCCGGCTGGGCTGGGACGATGATTCAAAAAATATTGAGGACGTTGCTGAGCGATTACAGGATGAAGGTATTGGTGCGCTCACGATACATGGAAGAACAAGATCACAATTATATAAGGGTGAGGCCGACTGGTCACTGATTGCGCGTGTTAAAAATAATCCGCGCATCCATATTCCTGTTTTCGGCAATGGCGATATTGACTGTCCTGAAAAAGCCCTGATATATAAAAACAGGTACGGCGTCGATGGCATCATGATTGGGCGGGCAGCCATCGGTTACCCCTGGATATTTCAGGAGATCAAATATTTCCTGCAAACGGGAAATCATCTGCAACCTCCTTCACTGGAAGAACGAATTGATGTGATCCGGCAGCACTTATACCGTTCCGTCGAATGGAAGGGCAATATGCTCGGCATCCTCGAAATGCGCCGGCATTATGCTAATTACCTCAAGGGAATCCCGCATATCAAAGAGGTGCGTAATCAGCTGGTACAAAAAAACAGCCTCGATGAAATTGAAGAAGTCTTGGAAAGCCTAAAGCTTAAAGCCCAAAGCCTTTCTTACGCTTAACGCCGAACGCTCAACGCTTAACGCCCTTTTAAGGATAGGTTCCTGAATCTTGTTCGACAATAATACAATGAATTAAGAAATTGCTGACCCGCTATTGTATTTCTTGCGTTAAGCGTTACGCGTTAGGCTTTACGCTTTTATTGTATTCCTCCAAAAGAGAGATATAATACCTTTCTTACGCTTAACGCCGAACGCTCAACGCTTAACGCCCTTTTAAGGATAGGTTCCTGAATCTTGTTCGACAATAATACAATGAATTAAGAAATTGCTGACCCGCTATTGTATTTCTTGCGTTAAGCGTTACGCGTTAGGCTTTACGCTTTTATTGTATTCCTCCAAAAGAGAGATATAATACCTTTCTTACGCTTAACGCCGAACGCTCAACGCTTAACGCCCTTTTAAGGATAGGTTCCTGAATCTTGTTCGACAATAATACAATGAATTAAGAAATTGCTGACCCGCTATTGTATTTCTTGCGTTAAGCGTTACGCGTTAGGCTTTACGCTTTTATTGTATTCCTCCAAAAGAGAGATATAATGAACTGCACGTTTCTCAGCGATGAAATCAGCAATGAAGAGTTCAGCGGCCATAATGGTAAACGTTATTCCGAAGCCAAACCAATAAGATTTGAGGGGCTGGTTAAAAAATAATAAGATCAGTATCAATCCGGCGATGAATGCACCGATCTCAATCCAGCGGTAGACCAGGAAATTGGTTTTAACTTTTCGCATTCGTGTCAGCTCAATCGTTTTGAGCTGATCGGGATTCATATCATAGGCATACACCTGGCTGATACGCTGATCATCGCTCCGCATAACGACAGTATAACCTGCAACAGCCTGCATGAGGCCAAGGATAAGCAAGGGAAGTGCGGCGCCCCGGTAGACCTGCGTTTTCGCAGTAAAATAAAAAATCAGGGCCAGGACGATAACTGCAATGCCAATGACCAGGAAAACCAGGCTTTCATGCTTTTCGGCAGTAAAATATTTTTCAATGTCAGCCTTTGTGAGCATATTGATTCTGCCCTTTAAATATAACCATATCCCGTTAGTTTGACGCTGCTTATTTTTGCAAAAATTCTTTATGACCCGTTTTTTGATTCCCTGTCTTCTGGCTATGATTTTTTCAGGTTGTTCATCTAATAATGTGCAGGAAGATGAAAGTCTTAAAGTCTATTTTGATTCTGCCGGCGTGAAGGGATGTTTTGGTCTGCTTAATAACGGGGATAACAATTTCATCATCTATAATTTGTCGCGCTATCGGGACAGTTCATATACCCCAGCCTCCACATTTAAAATCGTGAATTCGTTGATCGGCATACAGACCGGCGTGATCAGGGATGAAAACATGCTGATCAAATGGGACGGCGTAAAAAGATGGAACGAGGAATGGAACAAAGACCTTACGATGAAAGAGGCATTCGCTGTTTCGGCCGTTCCTTATTTCCAGGAAGTGGCGAGACGCATCGGGCACGACACAATGAAAATGTGGATCGACAGTCTGGGGTATGGTAATCGCGATATCAGCGGACCTGTCGATTCCTTCTGGCTGAATAATACCCTAAAAATAAAACCGGATGAGCAATTGGGCCTGGTAAAAAAACTATATTTCGATCAGCTTCCTTTCTTTAAACGTACACAAGAAATCGTACAATCGGTCATGTTACGGGAACAAAATTCGAATTACAAACTCTACTATAAAACGGGTTGGGGATTTCCTGGTCATGGGGTGGAATTAGGATGGGTGGTGGGTTGGATCGAAGAAAACAGGCATCCCTATTTCTTTGTCCTCAACATAGAGTCGACTGTACCGGACCGCGTATATGAAGTGCGCATAAAGCTGCTCAAAGACATCCTGGCCCATTTAGGATTTTTTAACGGAAAGAAATAAATCACGCGGCCGTCGTTTGTTATCTTGCAGTGGAAGCGTGACGCTAAGGCTAAGGCTAAGGCTAAGGCTAAAGCAGGAGGCAGGAGGCAGGAAGCAGGAAGCAAGAATAATTAATAATTAATAACTAATAACTAGTGTGAAGTTCCAACACCCAGAATATTTCATCGGCATCCTGCTGATTCCACTGCTTATCTACCTGTATTCGGGACTGGTTGGCTGGAAGAAAAAATTATCTGCCCGAATCGGTGATCCGTCGCTGGTCGCACAACTGGTAAAATCTTTTTCTGCTAAAAATTTCCTCCTGAAGTTTGTCCTGATCTGTGTTGCTGTTTTTTTCCTGGTTGCGGGTCTGGCTAATTTGCGGGCAAGTGGAAAGGCTGAAGATATTACCAGACAAGGCGTGGATGTGATGATTGTTCTCGATGTGAGCAAGAGTATGCTGGCGCAGGATGTTAAACCCAGCCGGCTGGAGAAAGCCAGGCAACTCTTATACAGACTGGTTGACCGCTTGCAAAATGACCGCATGGGTTTGATCCTGTTTGCGGGCAGAGCCTATATGCAAATGCCACTCACAACGGATCACAGTGCGGCGAAACTTTATATTTCTGAAGCCGGTCCCGATGCTGTTCCGACACAGGGAACTATTTTTTCTGAAGCACTCAGTATGGCTAATAGCTCTTTCAACCGGAATGAGCATAAATATAAAGCCGTGGTATTGATTTCTGACGGTGAGGACCATGACGCAGAAGCATTGAAAGTTGCAAAACAAATGGCGGAAGACGGCGTTATGATAAACACAGTAGGTATTGGATCGGCTGAAGGGTCGGAAATTATCGATCCCGAAACAAAAGAGCCAAAAAAAGATGATAAGGGAAACACCGTTATATCAAAATTGAATGAACAGGAACTGGTTAGTCTTTCAGATGCGACGAATGGAATTTACATTCACCTGGATAATCTGGAAGATGCAACGATTACACTGACTCAGCGCCTGGACAGTATTGAAAAAAGGGCATTGGCCGATAACGAGTTTGTTAACTTTACAAATTATTTCCCCTGGTTCATCGGGCTGGCGGGACTGTTATTGATCTTAGAATTATTTATTCCCGAGCGAAAAAGAAAAATTGCATAAGTCAATACGATCCATATTATTTCTTTTGTCCCTTCTGACGGTATATCAATTGCCGGCCCAAACGACCGATGCCCTGATCCGACGGGGGAATCGCTTTTATAATAAACAGGATTATGACCAGTCGCTCGTAAACTATGACAAGGCATTAAAAAAATCACCGGGAAATCCGGATGCGCACTTCAATCTGGGAGATGCTCAATACCGCAAAAACGATTATGAGAAGGCGGCAGCTTCCTATGATGATGTGTTACAATCCAAAGCAGATGAGAATACACGGCAGGGTGCATATTATAATAAGGGTGTAGCGATGATCCGACAGAAAAAACTGGACGAAAGCATTGACGCCTGGAAAAATGCCCTCCGGCTGAATTCAGATGACAGTGAAGCCAGGGAGAACCTGGTAAAAGCACTTCTTGAAAAAAAGAAACAGGATCAGCAGCAGCAACAACAGAATAAAAAAGAGCAAAAGGATAAAAAGAAGGATGATAAAAAGCAGGATCAGAATCAACAGGATAAAACACCCAAACAGCAACAAAGCAAACTGACCAAGCAACAGGTGGAACAATACCTCAAGTCTCTGGAACAAAGGGAAAAAGACGTTCAGGATAAAATGAACCAGAATAAATCACATTCATTGAGCCAGCCGGAGAAAGACTGGTGAAGCACGCCTAACGCGTAACGCCTAACGCGTAACGCCTAACGCGTAACGCTTAACGCAAAAGGCCTAAAGCGTAAGCTTTTTTGTAATTTTGCATATTCATACTTCAATTGATTTAATGCAGTTATATACGGATTCTTTGACTTCATATAAACGGCTGGATACAGTTCCGGTCACGGTGGGCGACCTTATCCTGGGTGGTTATGCCCCGATTCGTGTGCAGACCATGACTACGTTCGACACCATGGACACTGTCAAAACAGTGGAGCAATCGATCCGGTGCATTGAAGCCGGCGCGGAGCTGATCCGTATTACGGCACCCAGCAAAACAGAAGCCGAGAATCTCTTACATATCAAAAACGAAATCCGCAAAAGAGGATATAAAACACCGATCGTAGCAGATATACATTTTACGCCCAATGCTGCTGAAATTGCTGCGCGTATCGTAGAAAAAGTAAGGATAAATCCGGGGAATTATGCCGATAAAAAGAAATTCGATTTTATCGAATACAGCGATGCCGATTACCTGGAAGAAATTGAAAGAATCCATGTTCGTTTTCTCCCCCTGATCAAAATTTGTAAAGAGTATGGCACAGCCATGCGCATCGGCACCAACCACGGATCATTGAGCGACCGGATCATGAGCCGTTATGGCGACAGTCCGATGGGAATGGTGGAAAGCGCTATGGAATTCCTGCGTATTGCGCGAGGCGAAAATTATCACCAGATTGTACTAAGCATGAAATCCAGTAATCCGCTGGTGATGGTGGAAGCCTACCGGTTGCTTGTAAAAACCATGCAGGATGAATTCAATCTGATCTACCCCCTGCATATTGGTGTAACCGAAGCAGGGGACGGTGAGGATGGAAGAATAAAATCTGCGATTGGTATCGGCACTTTGCTGGAAGACGGAATCGGAGATACCATACGGGTATCTCTAACCGAAGATCCGGAATTTGAGATCCCTGTCTGTCAGGATATCGTTGCGCGATACAAGTCCAAAAATAAAGGATCTGATATAGCACCGGCAGTCAACATGCCTTATTCTCCATTTGAATATAAAAGAAGAAAGACCCATGCCATACAGAATATCGGCGGTACACATCCACCTGTGGTGGTAGCTGATTTTATGTATGAAACAATTACCCCGGAATCTCTTTTGCGTATCGGTTATCAATATGATGAGACAACAGATAAATGGAACATTGGTGATGCAGCAGCGGACTATATATATTCCGGAGACAAAATACCGGACTTTGATCTGCCGGGTACCTGCCGGGTTATTTGCAATTATGAAGTATGGAAAAATCTGAAAGGGAAAAAAACTACTTCGGGCGAAGAAAAATATTTTCCGCTGATGCAAAGAATTCATTTGGAAACAAACACCCCCGGTTCACCAACCATGAATTTTTTATCGCTGAATTCGAATCAGGCTATAAACGATGCATTGTTTCAATCACTTGAAAAACTGCCCGGATTAGTGATCTGTCTTTATTCTGACGATGAAAATCCCGTATTGGATACCCGGCGATTCATGATCGAACTGATGAGCCGCAAGTTGGAAATACCGGTGATTCTTGCCATTGAATGCACAGAAAGCACGATCGACCGGCAACTCATTCATTTTGCCGTAGAAGCAGGCGCCCTGTATGTAGATGGTATGGGCGACGGGATCTGGCTGATCAATGATCCAAAAACAATAACGAATGATCAGGTTACCGGTAGAACTTATCTGGCTGCCCATAATAATCACCAGTTTTTGAATAATACTGCTTTCTCCATTTTGCAGGCTGCCAGAACAAGAATATCAAAAACAGAATATATTTCCTGTCCCTCCTGTGGCCGTACTTTATTTGACCTGCAGGAAACGACTTCAAAAATCCGCTCAGTAACCAGCCACCTTAAAGGTTTGAAAATTGCGATCATGGGATGTATTGTGAACGGTCCGGGAGAAATGGCTGACGCGGACTTCGGCTATGTCGGCAGTGGTCCGGGTAAGATTACATTATATAAAGGAAAGGAAGTGATGAAAAGAAATGTGAATAGTGAAACAGCTGTGTCTGAACTCATTAAACTACTCAAAGAGAGTGATGTCTGGTTAGAAACGGACTATCGTAGTGTGGCGAATGTGGAAGGGTAGAAATGTGGGAATGGGAAAGTTAAATTTGAAAATGACAATGCAGAAATGGGAGAATTCATGTGGAAGTTTACAGAATGTGACTGGAAAATTCATGTGAAAATTGAATCTGGGATGAAAGCTTCATTTGCAAATTGTCATTTCCAAGTTCAACTTCCACCTTTTAAATTTCTCACCCCTCCATACTCACCACACTATAGTTCAGCCAACGGCTGAACTATGTGTGCGCCTTCTGAAATAATTGTAGAATAGCAATCCGGAATCCTGCGGTATTTTTTTTCGTATGCCGACTGAATATCAGAAATAAATATCTCTGCGGAATCTTTCTCTACCAGGGTGATGATGCATCCACCAAAACCACCGCCCATCTGCCTGGCTCCTTTTACGCCTTTCATATCTTTTATTGTGCTTACCAAAAAATCAGATTCCTGACAACTGACTGCATAATCCTTACTCAATCCTTCATGAGAGGCATACATCAGTTTTCCGAAAGCGTCCAGGTCATTCTGTTTTAAAAAATCGCAACCCGCCTGCAACCGCTGGTTTTCCCCAACAATAAAGTGGCATCTTTTGTAAACGGTATCATCAAGCTCTTTGCGATGTGTTTCCAATAAATCTGTTCCAACATCCCGTAGTGAATGAATGTCTGAATCATAGTTCCTGAGGATCGCCACACCGGCATCACATTGCTGCCGTCGAAGGTTGTATTCTGATGAGGCCAGCGAATGACTGACCATTGAATTCACCAGAATTAGACGGATATCGGGAAAATTAAATGGTATGTATTCATATTCCATATTCCTGCAGTCCAGTTTTATCAGATGACCGGCTTTCCCCTGAAGGCTTGCAAACTGGTCCATGATCCCACATTGAAGATTTGCAAACTGATGCTCGGTTTTTTGACCGGCGAGCGCAAGTTCCAGCCTGGATAAAGCCAGGTGGAAGAACTCGTTCAGTGCCAGCCCGAATGCAGAACAAAGCGCTGCTGACGAACTCATACCGGCTCCCACAGGCACATTGCCCGTTACCACTACATCCATGCCCAGCGGCAGTCGGTGTTCGGGCATGATCATATAAATCATACCCAATAAATAAGTTGGCCAGCCTTTTACCGGATGCATATCATCCAGTAAAAAAGAATAATTTTCGTGGTATTCAAGGGCCCTGACATTGAGACGGTTTTCATTATTGGGAGCCATAGCCAGCCAGATATTTCTGTCGATGGCCGCCGGCAGAACGAAGCCCTGATTATAATCCGTATGTTCACCAATCAGGTTTACGCGGCCTGGCGCCGCAGTTAATTGGTATTCTTTTCCGAAATATTGTTGAAATTGCCTGCGGATGTCCATTTCCATTCTTCCAAAATTAAACGAACTGAATGTCATTCAATATTACACCAGAAAGGGATGAGGATCTGGATCTTTTGCAGATCACTGATCTCAGCACCGGTATCCAGGTCCGGATACTGCCTGAACCGGGTGCCCTTTTACATGAATTCTCGATACCTCTGGGCAATCGAAGAATTCAGGTCATAAATAGTTACAAAAATCTGGCTGACCACAAAGAAAATGCTGCTTTTTATAAGAGTGCCAAACTTTCTCCATTCGTTTGTCGTATTGCAGAAGGTAAATATGAATTTGAAAATATCAGTTATGAATTTCAAAACAAATTTAATGACGGATCTGCAATACACGGCATCCTGGCCGACAAACCTTTTGCAGTGTTGGAAAAATCAAGTCGGGAAGGTGAAGCGTTTATTCTTCTTGAATACCATTATCAAAAAGAAGATCCGGCTTATCCCTTTGAATACTTAATAAATGTCAGATATACATTAAAAACGGGCGGACGCCTGTACCTGGATACAACGGTCAAAAACCTGTCTTCGCGGCGCATCCCCATGGCCGATGGATGGCATCCCTATTTTAACCTGGAGGGAGAAGTGAACGACTGGTTGTTATCCTTTCATTCTAAAGAAAAACTGGCCTTTAATGAAAAACTGATCCCCCTCGGTCATACTGTTAAGGCACCCGACTTCCATTCTCCCAAACTGATTGCTGATGAATTTTTTGACAATTGTTTTTTATTGGAACCGGATTCCGGGGTACCTGCGGCGACTTTGGAAAATCCGGCGAATGGTCTTCGTCTTAGCTTTTATCCGGACCGTAATTATACCTTTCTTCAGATATATACTCCCGGGGATCGAAAGAGTATTGCGATAGAAAACCTGAGTTCAGCGCCCGATGCATTCAATAATGGATTGGGTCTGATCATTTTGGAACCCGGCGATTCACAAAGTTTTAGCGTGTTATATCAACTGGAATTCAGGTAAACATGTACCTTGCCTCTCAATTGATTTTATGAAAAGTTTGAAATTCTTCTTCGCGATTGCCGGCATGTTTTTACTGACCGGATGTTTTGAAATTAATGAAGATATCGATGTGAAAGCAGATGGTTCAGGTGTATATTCCGTCCATACGGATATGAGCCAGCTTCTGCAGGCTATGCAGACCTACCTTGGTAAGGATGAGATAGACAAACAGCTACCTCAAAAAGAAATCGATACGACGGTGATGATGAAAACCCTGATGGATACAGCCAAAAATATTACAGCAGAAAACAAGGCCCTCATAAAAGACGGTTCCGTTCATCTGAAACTGAATATCACGGAGAAAATATTTAAAAGTGATATTGTTATTCCGTTTAAAAGCCAGTCGGACCTCCAGAAGCTTTACAATTCCATGAATAATCAGACGCTCGGTTTCAACCAGTTGTTCAAAGGTTTAGCTGGTAAACCCGATACGGCCCTATCAGGAAATGACCAGGGTATGCCTGATATGAATCAGTTCAATGCCATTTATGATTTTGAAAGTCACGACGGACTTTTATCCCGCAAACTGAACCAGGAAAAATGGCAGGCCCTGCAGGCAAGTCCGCAATTTGCACAAATGAAGGATGCCGGCAGTATGGGTATTTCCATTCCGTATACCTTGACCATCAGCATCCCCAGACCGGTTAAAAAAGTTGATAACGAACTGGCCAAACTTTTTCCTGACAGAAAAAAAGTGGTGATCCAGTATAACCTGATCGAAGTTTTCGAACATCCTGAAAAATTCGAATACACCATCGTTTATTAGTCAAGAGCAATGCTTAGAAAAACGGATTTCCTTGTAGTCGGATCGGGCATCGCCGGACTAACCTATGCGCTGAAAGTCGCAAAAGCCTGTCCGGATAAGCAGGTGCTGGTGATTACCAAAACCATTGCCGACGAAACCAATACAAAATATGCACAGGGCGGCATTGCGGGGGTCACGGATTTTGAAAATGACAGTTTCGAAAAAACATATTGAGGATACATTGATTGCCGGGGACGGACTTTGTAATCTGAATACCGTGGAAATAGTCGTAAAAGAAGGTCCCCTCCGCATTCAGGAAATGATTGACTGGGGTGCGCGTTTTGATAAGGATTCCGCCGGTGAATATAAAAGAGGAAGGGAGGGAGGTCATTCTGAATTCAGGATCCTTCATCATAAGGATATCACAGGCCGCGAAATGGAACGTGCTTTGTTGCAAACGGTCGCTGAACAGAAAAATATCGAAATTATCAAGCATTGTTTTGTGGTGGACATCATCACACAGCATCACCTGGGTTATCTGGTAACCAAGGGGACGCCGGATATTGAATGCTTTGGTATATATGCGCTGGACATGCAGGAGAACATGATCGTGAAAATTTTATCCCGCATCACGGTTTTTGCTACCGGTGGTAACGGGCAGGTCTATCGCACAACCACCAATCCCGTGATCGCGACGGGTGATGGCATTGGCATGGTCTATCGCGCGAAAGGCCGGATCGAAAATATGGAATTCATCCAGTTTCATCCGACGGCATTATATCAGCAGGGTTTGAGCCCGGCATTTCTAATTACCGAAGCAGTGCGTGGCGATGGAGGCATTCTCCGGAATAAAAAAGGTGAAGCCTTTATGGAGAAATATGACGGGCGCAGGGATCTGGCGCCACGTGATATCGTTGCCAGGGCCATTGATAGTGAAATGAAAAAAGCAGGTACTGAACACGTGTATCTGGACTGCCGCCATATGGATATGAAAAAATTCGTGGAGCATTTCCCGAATATTTATGATACCTGTAAATCAGCCGGCATCGACGTGGCAACACAAATGATACCAGTGGCACCGGCTGCTCATTATAGTTGCGGCGGAATAAAAACCGATGAATGGGGACATACATCCATACGCAATTTGTATGCTGCCGGTGAATGTGCTTCTACCGGATTACACGGCGCCAATCGTCTGGCAAGTAATTCTCTGCTGGAGGCCATGGTATTTGCACATCGTTGTTATGTGGATAGTATAGAAAGAATCAAGTCGCTTTCCTTCCGTGAAGACATTCCGGACTGGAATGCCGAAGGTACTACGGCACCCAATGAAATGATTTTAATTACCCAGAGTATCAAAGAACTCCAATTGCTGATGAGTGATTATGTGGGTATCGTGCGTACTAATATCCGCCTGACCCGGGCACTAAAAAGACTGGACCTTCTGCACGAAGAAATTGAAGCCTTGTATGAAACCACCTTATTATCTCCACAGATTTGTGAAGCCCGGAACCTGATCACCACGGGCTTTCTGATTGTAAAAAGTGCGCAGTTCAGAAAGGAAAGCCGCGGACTCCATTTCAATACAGACTATCCGCACAAAAGCAGTCTGGTCCAAAATACAGTACTCTGATGAAAGCTATGATCCTGGCCGCCGGACTGGGCAGACGTTTCAAGCCGTGGACGGACAAGCATCCCAAAGCGCTCGCCATGGTAAATGGAAAGAGCCTGTTGGAAAGAAATATACTATACCTGCAATCGTTCGGGATTAAGGAAGTGATCGTGAATGTGCATCATTTTTCGGAACAGATACTCGAAGCGATTCACAAGCATCAAGGATGGGGAAGCGACATCAGCATCAGTGATGAAACGGGACAGGTACTTGAAACAGGCGGCGGTCTTAAAAAAGCCTCTGGTTATTTTGATTATGGATCTTTTGTTTTGATGAATGTGGATATACTTACTGACCTGGATCTGGAAGCCATGGCCTTTTATCATGAAGAAAAAAAACCACTGGTTACGCTGGCTGTAACAAACAGGAAATCATCGCGTCATTTTCTTTTTGACCGGGACGAAAGACTATCCGGATGGCGAAATTCTAAAACCGGCGAAAAGAAAATCTCCGTCGCGGCACCGGCATTAACAGAAAAAGCATTCAGCGGGATACACCTGATTTCTCCCGAAATATTTCCTCTCATTCAACAGGAAGGGAAATTTTCCATTGTTGATGTTTATCTCGAACTCGCTGCCTCGCATTTGATCCTGGGTTTTGATCATTCTGGTTCCAAACTGGTTGATGTGGGAAGAACGGAATCGGTAGAGATAGCTGAAAAAAAATTTCCTTAATTCTTCCAGTCTTTCGATTCCTGTTCGATGTGATGTACATCGACAGTAACCCCGAATTTATTTTTCAGATGGCGGGCCAGGGAATCGGCGGCATACACACTGCGGTGCTGACCTCCGGTGCACCCGAAGTTTACCATCAGACTTTCAAAGCCGCGGTTGATATAGTCGTCCACGGAAATATCCACCAGGTCAAATACGCTATTTAGATATTCCGGCATTTTTGTTTGTTGTTCCAGGAAATCCTTTACTTCCTTATCTCTGCCAGTTTTATTTTTAAATATTTCCAGGCGGCCGGGATTTAAGATGGCGCGGCAATCAAAAACGAATCCTCCACCGTTTCCGCGGGTATCCGGAGGAATGGATTTTTTATAGGAGAAGCTGTTGATATGAACCACCAGTGGTGTTTCGGCGTTCGCTCGGGGCGGGATGAATCGTTCAATGATGTGATCCTCTACAATCAGGTTCAGAATTCTGTCAAATTCAGGGATATTTTTCGCCATGGGATATTGATGCAGGAAAGACCGTAGATTTTTAAGCCCCAATGGAATACTAACCAGGAAATGCGCTTTACGCTCGAATAAACCACGGAAACCATATGCACCCAATACCTGCATGAGACGGATGAGTACGTATCCATGATATTGCTGGATGAATTTCTTTTTGTTGAATGTGGTTCCCAGTTCGGTTTCTACACAATCCATATAATACTCCAGCAATCCATGTTTCCAGGCTTCATTCAGTTCGGCTTTTGCCTGCCAGAGCATAGACGCCACATCATACTGCATCGCACCCTTCATACCTCCCTGGTAATCGATGAAATGCACTTCTTCGTTGTCGATTAATATATTCCTGCTCTGAAAATCACGGAACATAAAGTATTTATATTCTGTGTTACCCAGCTCAGCAGAAAATATTTCGAAGTCTGCGATCAGTTTTTCTTTATCATAAGGAAGCTGGAGGGTATCCAGAAAATAGTATTTAAAATAAAGCAAGTCACTCATGATGGCTTGTTTGCCAAACTCACTGGAAGTGAGGCACCAGTTTTCATAATCCATTCCCTTATCACCCTGGATTTGCAGGTGTGCCAATGCCTTCAGGCTTTTTCTAAACAGATTGTATACTTCATCGGAAGGACCGGAAGCTTCCAGCCGGTCCAGCAAGGAAATATCTCCGAAGTCCTCCTGGATATATATAGTGCCTTCTGTATTCACAGCATAAATCGCCGGAACCGGGCAATCTTTGGTTTTAAAATGCCGGCTGAAATTGATAAAACTCAGGTTCTCTTTTATATTGATCCCGTAGGTTGCGATAAAAGAGCCCCTGGCAGTGCGGATTCTATAATAGATACGTATGCTGCCTGACTGAGGAATTTTGTCGATGGACAAAACAGGCTCCTGGTTGTAAACGGCAAACAGGTCGCTAATGTCTTTGTTAATATGATCCATAAGAAAAGATGAAACTACAAAAAGCTACGCAACCACGGTGATTTCGGGTGTCGTTTCGATATGACGCTTTAATATGCTTTCCTGGTGGGCAGCTATCAATTCGGCCAGGCAGGCCGTCCATCCCGTCTGGTGGCAGGCTCCCAGTCCCATGCCATTATCACCATGAAAATATTCGTAGAAAAGATTCAAATGTTCGTTCCCCGGTTGCTGATAGAACCAATTGTATTTACCGTATTGAGGCACGCTGCCCGAAATATCCGGCAAAAACAAACTGATCACACGCTCGGTGAGAAAGTCGGCCACTTCTTCCAGATTCATGTACACACCAGAGCCCACGGGACATTCCACTTTTAATGCATTACCATAAAAGTTACCATATTTACGAATGGACTGTATGATCAGATAATTGATGGGCATCCATACAGGTCCCCGCCAATTCGAATTGCCACCAAAGAGATTCGATGTAGAATCACCGGGGTCGTATTGAATATTATAATCAATATTATCAATCCGTACCGAATAGGGATTTTTTTCATGAAACTTTGAGAGCGCGCGAATGCCACCGGGAGAAAGAAATTCAGCTTCGTTCAGTAAGCGTTCCAGCAGGCTCACCAGACGGTCACGGGGAATCAGGGAAAGTAATATCGTATCGCCATCGGTTTTTTCTTCGTTGGGCCAGAACTTATTATTTTTCAAACGGTAGTTCTCGAACCAGCTGATCCGTTTTTGGAAATCGACGAGTTTATCCAGCTTTTTCTTTTCAATAATGGAGACGGCAAAAAGGGTCGTGATGCCCACGATCGAATGGATTCGCAACTGAAGTGGTGCGGAACCTGCAACGGCCAGTGTATCATAAAAAAACCGGTCATCTTCATTCCACATGCCCTGTTCATTCAATGCCTCAGCAATCAAAACGAATTGTTCAAAAAAATTTCGTCGCCGTATCCTCAAATGTGATGTCCTTCATGGCGATTTCGAGGGCCATGTCCATCATGTTAAGCGCATACATTCCCATCCAGCTGGTTCCATCCGCCTGTTCAAGTTGCATTTGTCCGGGCAGTTCGATACTCCGGTTAAATACACCAATATTATCCAGGCCGAGGAATCCACCTTCGAACATATTATTTCCATTCGGATCCTTTCGGTTCACCCACCAGGTAAAATTGATCAGCAGTTTTTGAAAAATTCTTTTCAGAAAATCCACATCATAAGCGCCCGTTTTTTCCCCTTCAATCTTATAGACTTCCAGGGCGGCCCAGGCCTGCACAGGTGGATTTACATCACTGAAATTCCATTCATAGGCGGGTAATTGTCCATCGGGTTTCATATACCATTCGCGCATAATCAGCAGCAACTGGTTTTTAGAGAATACCGGGTCCACCATGGACATGGGGATGCATTGGAACGCCATGTCCCAGGCCGCATACCAGGGATATTCCCATTTGTCGGGCATGGCGATGATATCCTGGTTTTTCAGGTGTTTCCAATCGTGGTTGCGGCCAAATTTTTTCCCTTCATTAATCGGAGTGATGCCATCACTGCTCGTCAGCCATTTTTCGACATCAAAATGGTAGTACTGTTTACTCCAGAGTATGCCCGACAAAGCCTGTCTTTGCAGTAATTTTAGTTCGGGCG
>JABDFX010000033.1 GCA_013286315.1 Bacteroidota bacterium
TAAGCGTTACGCTTTAAGCTTGTAAGTTTGGCCTTAAACTTGAACATAAAGGGTTCAACCATAAAAAGATAGGATAATACCAAAAGAGGTGTTATTTTGTCACCCTTTTGAATGTATGAACGAAAGACTCTTTTTTCAACGCAGCGAGCAGGAAATGGATTTTATGCCCATTATCCCGATAAACGAAACGGAACACGATAACCTTGCAGATACTGAGATTCCTAAAGAAATACCGATACTTCCCCTGCGCAACACGGTGCTCTTCCCCGGGGTCGTATTACCGATTACCGTAGGTCGGGATAAGAGCATTAAAGCCGTCCAGGACGCTTACAAGACTGACAAATTGATAGGCGTTTTGGCACAAAGGGACAGCGGTGTAGAAGATCCCAGTATGAAAGAGCTGGTAGACGTCGGAACGATTGCCAGGATCATTAAAGTGATCAAAATGCCAGATGGCGGCACGACGGTTATTCTCCAGGGTAAAAGAAGATTCAGGGTCGGGTCTATTACGACAGATGACCCTTATTTTAAAGCCCAGGTGCTTTTATTGCTGGAAGAAGAAGCCCCCAAGGATCAGGATTTTGAAGCGTATGTTTCAAATATCAAGGACCTGGCCGCCCAGATCATCCAGTTGTCGCCCAATATTCCTACGGAGGCATCGATTATTCTGAAAAATATTGAGAACCCTTCCTTCCTCATACATTTTATTTCCAGCAACCTGAATTCTGAACTGACGGAAAAACAGGAATTACTCGCCACAGATCATATCAGATCCAGGGCAGACTTGTTGATGCAGCTACTGCAACGGGAATTGCAATTTGCAGAGTTGAAAAATAAACTTACCAATAAAACTAAAACCGAGCTCGATAAACAGCAACGTGACTATTTTCTTCAGCAACAGCTCAAGAGTATCAAAGACGAGCTCGGAGGCGACAGTAATGAACGTGAGTTGCGGGAAATGCAGAAAAAGGCAGAATCCAAAAAATGGCCGCAATCTGCCAAAGACATTTTTAAGAAGGGAATAGAGAAACTCGAGCGGATGCATCCGAGTACACCGGATTATTCTATTGTGTACAATCATCTGGACCTGATGCTTGATCTTCCCTGGAATGAATATACTGATGACCAGTATGACCTGAAGAAAGCCTCTAAAGTACTTGACCAGGATCATTACGGAATGAAAAAAGTGAAGGAAAGGATACTTGAATATCTGGCTGTATTGAAATTGAAAGGAGATATGAAGAGTCCGATTCTTTGTTTTGTCGGACCTCCGGGTATCGGTAAAACTTCTCTGGGAAAAAGTATAGCGGCAGCGATCGGGAGAAAATATGTTCGGATCAGCCTGGGCGGCCTGCATGATGAGAGCGAAATCCGGGGTCATCGTAAAACTTATATCGGCGCGATGCCAGGAAGGATTTTACAGTCTCTGAAAAAAGCCAAATCTTCTAATCCGGTGATGATCCTGGATGAGATTGATAAGGTGGGGACTGATTTCAGAGGCGACCCGACATCTGCATTACTCGAAGTACTCGATCCGGAACAGAACAACACATTTTATGATAACTACCTTGAACAGGAGTATGATCTCAGCCGTGTTTTATTTGTTGCAACTGCCAATGACATCGGCCATATTCAACCGGCATTAAGAGACCGTATTGAAATTATCGACCTGAGCGGATACGCTGTAGAGGAGAAAGTAGAAATTGCAAAACGGCATCTGATTCCGAAGCAACAGGAAGCCCATGGCCTTAAAGGACAAAATTTAAGACTGTCTGATAAAAACCTGGTTAAAATCATTTCTGATTATACCCGTGAAAGTGGAGTCAGGGAACTGGACAGGCAGCTAGCCTCCATCATGCGATATGAAGCAAAAGAGTTTGCTTTTAAATCAAAACTCAAGGCTTCGATTACAGAAAAAGATATTGAAAAAGTATTGGGAAAACCACGATACAGCAATGATCTTTATAAAGTGGCGAATATGCCGGGTGTTGCCGTAGGGCTTGCCTGGACTTATGTAGGAGGCGATATCCTTTTTATCGAAACCAGCATCAGTGATGGAAAGGGTGATCTCAAACTGACCGGGAATCTGGGAAACGTCATGAAGGAAAGTGCAACCACGGCATTGACCTACCTGCAATCCAATGCAAAGAAATATGCACTCAATCCCGATGTTTTTGCCAAAAAGACTCTGCATATACATGTTCCCGAGGGCGGCACACCTAAAGATGGCCCCAGCGCGGGCATTACTATGATGACTTCACTGGCCTCAGCCATTACCGGGAAAAGGGTAAAACCTTATCTGGCAATGACTGGTGAGATCACTTTACGTGGTCAGGTTTTGCCCGTGGGCGGGATCAAAGAAAAAATCCTGGCCGCCCGGAGAGCCGGAATCAAAGAAGTTATTTTATGCTGGCAAAATGAAAAGGATATCAGCGAGATTGATTCAAATTTTATCAAGGGGCTGAAATTTCATTATGTGAAAAACATGCAGCAGGTACTGGACCTTGCACTGGTGTAAGCCTAAAGCCTAAGCCCCAAGCCCAAAGCCAGTAAATCCTCAAGGCATAAAATTTATTTAGCCTTCGATAATTTCTCCGTCAACTAAGCAATTACCATTAGAATACCTGTATTAGTTTTAGGCTTGGGCTTCTGGCTTTGAGCTAAAATGATTAACAGCTCTTTCACAATAGGTGATTAAACCAATGGAAATTCCCTACGTTATATATACAACAACAAAGATTTTCATGTTGGTTGTTTTAAGGGTTAAAAAAAGTTCCTCCATGTCTATGGAGGAATTCTTCTTTTAAGCCTGACGCTGGACGCTTATAGCAATACTTAAACAGTTCTTCGCAATCAGTCTTCCAGTCTTTCAGACTTGCTCTAAGCTTTGAGCTTTGAGCTTTGCACCCCGAAACGCTTCCATCGCGTTCAAACCAAGCAGACCAAACATTGCATTATCTTCTTCAAAGGAAGGATTGGGTGTCGTAAGTAATTTATCTCCCGCAAAAATTGAATTGGCCCCAGCCATAAAACAAAAAGCCTGTTCAGGTATGCTCATTTCTGCGCGTCCGGCACTCAATCTTACCATGGACTTTGGCATCAGGATCCTGGCGGTTGCAATCATTCTTACCATATCCCAGATGTCTACCTTTGGGTTGTTTTCCAGAGGAGTTCCTTTAACCCGTACCAGCGCATTGATCGGTACGCTTTCAGGATGTTCCGGAAGTGTCGAAAGTGTTTGCAGCATATTGATACGGTCCTCGTGGGTTTCACCCAGTCCGATAATACCTCCGCAACAAACGCTGATTCCGGCCCTGCGAACATGCCCCAGCGTATTTAACCGTTCATCATAGGTACGGGTGCTGATAATTTCGGTATAAAATTCCGGAGAAGTATCGAGATTGTGATTGTAGGCATAGAGTCCTGCGTCCGCCAGTTTAACAGCCTGAGATTCGGTGAGCATACCGAGAGTACAGCAAACTTCCATCCCCATTGCATTTACCCCCTTCACCATATCGAGCACCCGGTCAAAATCCCGGTTGTCCCTGACTTCGCGCCAGGCTGCGCCCATACAGAAGCGGGTCGATCCGGCCAGCTTTGCTTTTTCAGCATACTGAAGCACTTCCTCCGTTTGCATAAGCGGGTGCACCTTGACATTTGTGTGGTAACGCGCTGCCTGAGGGCAATATGAACAGTCCTCGGAACAGCCGCCGGTTTTAACCGACAGGAGGGTACAAACCTGCACTTCGGCAGTGTTGTTATAAGTCCTATGCACCGTTGCCGCCTGGTAAACAAGTTCCAGAAGTGGCAATTCATATATTTCCTGTATTTCTTCTTTTCTCCAGTTGTTGCGGATCATTGTGCAGATTTTAATGCGGCCAGATTATAAATGATAATTAAAATTCGTTTTTGGAGTCAGCGCCAGCAGCGTTTCATACATCAGCCGAATAGTCTGTTCGATGTCGTTGCGATTGAGCATTTCGACCGTTGTATGCATATATCTTAGTGGAATGGAAATCAAAACTGACGGACAACCTTCGTTAGCATATGCAAAGGAATCGGTATCGGTTCCTGTACTTCTGGATACGGCACGCAGTTGAACCGGTATATTTTTTTTTGTGGCTATGTCCCGCACAAAAGAAAGGAGCAGGTTGTGAACAGCGGGTCCAAACGCGAGGGAGGGACCCTTACCACAGGTAATATCACCTTCGACCATCTTATTCACCATGGGTGTGGCAGTATCATGTGTTACATCTGTAATAATCGCTACATCGGCTTTGATTTTGCGGGCAATCATCTCTGCGCCCCGTAATCCCACTTCTTCCTGAACTGCGTTTACGATATACAGACCATAGGGTAGTTTCCTTTTGTTTTCTTTCAATAGCCTGGTCACTTCTGCGATCATGAATCCACCAATCCGGTTATCGAAGGCACGGGCAATCAGTGTATCATAAGCAAGTTCGTCAAATCCATCCTGGTAAGTGACCACTGATCCGGGATGGATGCCAAGCGCTTCGATGTCCTTGCGATTACGTGCACCGCAATCAAGAAATAGATTTTCAACTTTCGGATGTACTTCTTTGGCGTCTGTGCCAATGCGGGTATGGATGGCCGGCCAACCGAATACAGCTTTCACAGGTCCCTTCATTCCATGAATAATAACTCTTTGTCCGGGTGCCACCTGGTGATCTACGCCACCATTTCTTTTCAGGTACATCAGGCCCTCAGGATTTATATAATTGACGAACCAGCTGATTTCATCTGCATGAGCTTCAATCACAATCCTGAACTTAGCATCGGGATTAATGACTCCGACGGCAGTTCCATAGGCGTCTGTAAAATAGGAATCAATATAAGGTTTAAGATATTCCAGCCATATCTTCTGACCGCCGCTTTCGAAGCCGACAGGAGATGGGGTATTTAAATATTTTTTCAGGAAGACCAGCGAAGCAGGGGGAAGAATAGTTCTTTTTGGATTGTTTCCGGAAACGGCTTTGGCCATGAATAGAATTTAGGGCCAAAAATAATCAAATTGGCAGTATTGCCATCAGTAATGCGGAAAGCATCATTAGACCATCCAAAACGAAATAGTAGAGATAGTCAGAAACACTGTGCTTAGCGGTATTGTAAATAGAAAGAAGTATAATTCCAGGTATCATTAAAATCAAAACAGCTACTACGGGGATACTTGAAAATAAGAGGGCCAGGGTAAAAACAAAAAACGCGATTATGGAAAAAACAAATAACCTGTTTACACCAGTTTCATCAAAATAATTGACCATTGTACGGATTCCCTCCAGTTTATCATCGGCACGGTCACGATAATCAAAAACGATACATATCGCATAAATGAGGAAAAACCGGCTGGCGGCAAACCATTTCATTTCGTGATTATAATGATGCAACAGACCTGAAACGAATACCGGAAGTATCGCGGTGACATAGGTCCATACTGTAGTCAGAAAAATGGTTTTTCCGATAGCTACCTGTTTGAGGAAACGGAAATAAGGAAGCGGGATCTTTGGAGCAGAATATAAGAAGGTGAGAAAAGTGGCGAAAAAAAGTGCAAACCAGTGTTGCCTGAGTTTGTAAAAAAAAACCAGGGAACCCATCACACCGATGAAGTAAAGTAACAGGTGGGTACTCTTATGCTGAATTGACCATGTAGACCTGTCTGTTTTGGTATGATCCTGGGGAGTCAGGTACCAATGAAAATTGTAACTGCAGAGCGTCGCAAAAAAAACAAACCAGAAATAATCAGCAGGAATATTCAGGTGCAGTAAATAACCACTTTGCCAGGTCATTAATACCGTACAAAGTGACATATAAAAACTGCTGAAGAGAAAATAATCGAAAACTTTCCGGATCCAAACCAAAATATCTTGCATTATTGAGTCACGACAACTTTACCGGTAGCGGCTGTATCACTACGATTCCCTTTCAGATCAATCAGCACAAATTTGAAATCAAATGTGTCGTTTTCACCATTAATACCGTAACTGATATTTGCCCACGAGAGTGACGCACTGAATTCAGCTTTATTTGCATCCGGAGTTTGCGGTAAGAATGTCATAAAGGTATCGGAGGTCAGGTCGTTTGGGGGAACCGGCGTCTGGTTATAGCGGTGGCGGAAGATCAATAAAGTATCGCCCGATAGGTTCCCTCCGGACTGGGAATAAGACAATACGGCATTGAAACTTCCATCCGGAGTAACCAAATTAGTATATGATTTCATTTTGAGGCTGGGCTTTGCGGAGTTTTGATTCTTGCTGCATCCGAGCGCCATCAGGAAAAAACAAAATAAAATGAGTATCCTCGATTTCATGAACATGATTTGGACAGCACAAATTAAAGGATTTTCGCGAAAAGCTTTAGTATTGTACCGATTAAACTATTGATTTGACATATTCTATCCGTATGCAGGATTTGAGCAGCCATTCTTCTACTTATCAATACGATACAATCTTTAATGGGTTGCCCGGGCACTTTAATGAACAGGCGCTGGAACTTTTCAAATTCCAATATCTGAATAACACGCTATACAGAGAATATGCAAATCTTTTTGCTGCCAGTCCGACTTCGGTGAAAGTATTAAAGCAGATTCCTTTTTTACCGGTTTCTTTTTTTAAGACCGGGATCGTGGCGACGGGAGAATTTTCGCCGGAAATTATTTTTGAAAGCAGCGGGACTACAGGTCAGACACCTGCAAGGCATTTTGTTAAACACCTGGGAATATATCGTGAAAGTTTCGTTAAAGGGTTTGAATTTTTTTATGGCAGCATCGGAGACTATTGTATACTTGGTTTGTTGCCCGCATACCTGGAAAGAACGGGTTCCTCATTAGTATGGATGGTAGATGAATGGATACGCATCAGCAAGCATCCGGAGAACGGATTTTATTTATATGATTTTGAAAAACTGCGGGATGTATTGCTAAAACTCGAAAGCAGGAAACAGAGAACCCTTTTGATCGGAGTCAGTTTTGCCTTATTGGATTTCGCAGAAAAGTATTCCATGAACCTTTCCCATACGATCGTGATGGAAACCGGCGGGATGAAAGGAAGAAGAGAAGAAATAACCAGAGAGGAATTGCATCAGATACTGAAAAAGAAACTGGGTATATCCCGGGTCCACTCAGAATATGGGATGACTGAATTATTATCGCAGGCTTATTCAATGGGAGAGGGGAAGTATCAGCCTGTTCCCTGGATGAAAATGCTGTTAAGAGATGAAGACGATCCCCTGAGCCTGCGTCAGTCTGGTGAGGGCCTCCTGAATATCATCGACCTGGCGAACCGGTATTCCTGTTCATTTATTTCTACGGACGATATAGTAAAGCTATCTGAAGACGGGAGTTTTGAGATTTTGGGAAGAATGGATAATAGTGATCTACGCGGTTGCAGTCTGCTGGTGGTTTAGGGATAAGGGACTTTCATCAAATCCGAACAAGGGATACGGCATTTCTTTTGACTGCTCTCCGTAGCGAGTTCGATCAGACGTATTGTATTGAACCCGTGTTCAGGTTTTATTTTCAATGATTCTTTTTTGACGATTGTATTATAAAGATCATTGTAAAAACCTCCATAGTTTCCCGCCAAAGACGGATATTTTTCGTGTACGATTTTTCCATTTATTTCTGTATGCAGCTCTCCATAAATGCTGTCTGCTTCCTGACCCCAGTCCGCTGCTGTCGGAAGAAAACCTTTTCTGAGCAGCGCTTCTTGCGGATCTTCACCATATTTAATAAATGAACCCAGTCGGCCATGTATGGCGTACCGGGGACCAGGCTCACGGACAAGCATACCTGATTTTAAAATTATCTTCGTAAAATCATAGTCAAGCCAGAGTTCAAAATAATCGGTGGTTCTCGCATGTGGTCTTTGTATCCGGATATCCGCCGTAACAAACTGCGGTAAACCAAAGAGACAAAATGCCTGATCAATCAGATGAGCGCCCAGATCATATAAAATACCGCTGCCGGGTGTATTTTCCTCCCGCCAGGCATTGGGTCTTTGCTCAGGTCGGTACCTGTCGTAATGGGCTTCGAATTCGACAATTTCACCCAATAGGTTTTCTTTCAGCAGTTGCCGGATGGTTAAGAAATCTGAAACGTACCGGCGGTTTTGATATACGCTGAGTACACGGTTCTTTTTTTCTGCCTGTGTGATCAGTTTTATTGCATCATCAGATGTAATTGTAAATGGTTTTTCCAGCACTACGTGTTTGCCGGCTTCCAAAGCGCGCCAGGCATAATCAAAATGGGAATCATTGGGGGTTGTGATTACAACAAGTTCAAGGCTATCATCGGACAGCATCTCGTCGAGATTGCGAACAATTTTTACGAGTGGATATTTCTCCTTTGCCTCTTCACCCTTGCGTTGCAAAATAGTCTGCAGCTGAAATTTTGGATTGGTCACGATAAAAGGCAGGTGCATATATTGTGCGGCGACGCCATAACCTACTACACCTGTTTTCATATCAATTAATTTTCTTTCGAAGATAAGCCGGAAGATTTAACCAATCGTACGAGCCTGTCCGTTATGGAGAGAATAAGCTATGCCCAATGTTATCTGCAGTTGACCCGGATCCCATATTGTCTTTATTTTCCATTGGCTGCGTTAGTTGTTGTAAACTTTTGAGTCTCAGTTGTTTGATGGAAAAATAAGATTCCGGGTCACAGGGTTGCCGGGTATTTCATCTGCAAAAGAATCTTTAAATACCGGGATCCTTTTATGCGCCCGGAATAAACTTTTACAAAATGCGGAAAAAATGATCATCTGCCGGTTTGAATAAAATTCGGGATATTTATACTTAAATAAAAACTGAATTATGAATATGGTTAAAACGGGATTGACTTTTTTATTCGCAATGGCGAGCATTACTTTTATCAAGGCCCAGACAGCTGATGAAATCGTAAATAAATATGTAGATGCCATCGGAGGCAAGGACAAATTGGAACAAGTGAAGACGGTTATTGTTAATAATACCACACAGGTAATGGGTAATGAAGGACCCAGTACAACGCAGATATTGAATGGAAAAGCATATCGTCTGGATTATGAAGTGAATGGTCAGAAATCCACCCAGGTAGTCACGGATAAAGGAGGCTGGCAGATAAACCCTTTCATGGGTGCAACCACTGCACAGCCTTTACCCGATGAAATGTACAAACAAAGTAAAGGACAGATGTTTTATTTCCCTTTGTATAACGCTGCTGCGAGAGGAAATAAAGTTGAACTTCTGGGCAAGGATGGGAATAGTTATAAGTTAAAAATTACAAATGTCGATTCGGTGGAAATCTTTGCCTACTTAGACGCAACAACATACTACCTGACAAAAATTACAAGACAAACAAACTTCATGGGTCAGAGTATGGAGCTGTCTGTTTCTTTTTCCAATTTCAAAAAAACAGATTTTGGTATCACGGTTCCCTATACAATGGAAATCAGTTATGGTGGTCAATTCACGATCACGAACAATATCACCAAGATCGAATTTAATAAGACCATTGATCCGTCAGTATTTGAGATGCCGAAGTCGTAAAAGCTTAAAGTACAAAGCTCAAAGCTTAACGCTTTTTAAAGAAAACGCAACCCCCGCCAGTTCGCGGGGGTTGCGCTTTCCGGAGTGTACTCGAAGGCTACGTAAAATATGTTTTACAGGGGCCTCCTTATTGTTTGATTATTGTCTGCTTCGGGTCGGCTTCGGGAGCGCTTCGCTCGCCCTTCGCTCATTTCCCGAAGCCGTCCCGAAGCCGACCCGAAGCCGACATGTCGTAAATAATGCCAAAACACTCATCAGACCCGAAAAATTGTGATTTCTGCCGTTCTGCGCCTCCAAAAAACAGGGGGAAATCAATTTTACGTACCCTACGTCTACACTCCGTAAAAATCATGACCTGCCATTTTAATTTTGAAAACCCATTATAACGGAAAATGTTAGCCGATCAGCCTGAACATTATTCCCTTATTCAGGTAATGGGCCTGATCGTATTCAGAGTGAATGGATAATCCGGTATGGATTTCAAAAGCGTACGGCTGTTGTTCGTAAGCGGACAAATTCTAAACCGATTTATTTCTGCTTAATTGATAATCAGAATATTAAAAAATGGCACTTGTTTGGGAACAAAGGTGAGGATTCATAAATACAGCTGTATGTTTAAAAATAATCTGAAAATTGCCTGGCGGAACCTGATCAAGGATCGTCAATTCACTTTTTTGAATTTGCTCGGTCTTGCAACCGGACTCACCTGTACCATATTAATTTATTTATGGGTGCACGATGAATACCAATTTGATAAATTCCACGAAAAAGATGCGAGGTTATATCAGTTAATGGAGTATCGAAAAGGGAAGGGTGAAGTATTCATCGCCGACGAGAGTTCCGGAATTTTGGCTGAAACAGTTGCCGCGCAGAATCCGGATGTGGAATATGCGGCGGCTGAAGCTCCGGCGGCCTGGTTTCAGAAATTCACATTGAGTGTCGGCGATAAAAATCTGAAAGCAACCGGGCAATATGTGGGCAAGGATTACTTTAATATTTTTTCCTTTAAACTCATTGATGGAAATCCGGATAAAGTACTGGCTGACAAAAACAATATTGCCATTTCCGATGAATTGGCTATGAAACTTTTCAACACTACGCAAAACCTGATCGGAAAGAAAATTCTTTTTCAGCAGAATGAAGTGTTTTTTGTGAGCGGAGTATTTGAAAAAATACCCGTTCGCAGTTCAGAACAATTTGATTTTCTTTTATCATTCGAGTACTATAAACAAATTCAACCATGGGTAACCAGCTGGGGCAATACGGGACCGCATAATTTTGTCGTACTCAAAAAGGGATCAGATGTCGATGCTTTTAATAAAAGAATTGCGGGGTTAATTAAAAAAAGCAGTGGCGATACAACCCGTTCACCTTTCGCCATGCGTTTTTCGGATAATTATCTCCAGAATAGTTTTGACCATGGGAACCGGATAGGCGGACGCATAGTAAACGTTAAATTATTTTCTGTCATTGCCTTGTTCATACTTGCTATAGCCTGTATCAATTTTATGAACCTTTCAACTGCCAAAGCATCCCGCAGGTTGAAGGAAGTCGGAATAAAAAAAGTTGTAGGGGCCGGTAAACGGCAGCTCATCTTTCAATTTCTGGGCGAATCCATTCTTTTGACATTTATTGCGGCCCTGATTGCTATAGGACTCGTATTTCTTCTGTTACCGGAATTCAACCGGATCACAGGTAAGGAAATTTTACTTCAATTTGACGGGAGCCTTCTCGCGGGTTTGATCGGCGTCAGTTTGTTTACCGGAATAATTTCCGGAAGTTATCCTGCTCTCTATCTGGCCGGTTTTAATCCGATTATGATTTTAAAAGGTAAAATGCGCAATTCCATTGGAGAAATGTGGGCACGCAGGGGGCTGGTTATTTTCCAGTTTGCGATTTCAATTTTTATGATCGTTGGGGTGCTCGTTATTTATCGTCAAATTCAATTTATACAAAAAAAAGATCTGGGATATCAAAAAGATCACGTGCTGCGTATGGATTGTGAAGGAAAACTAATTGCGAACGAAGAAAATTTTGTTGCACAGTTAAAGAAAGTTCCCGGTGTGGTGAATGCATCATTTACCTATAACGTCATGGTAGGACGCAATTATGGAGACAACGGGCTTGAATGGGAAGGTAAACCACCCAATGAGTATATTTATTTTGAAGGTTTCGGCGGTGGCTACGATTTTGTTGAAACCATGGGAATGAAAATGACCGAGGGCAGAAGTTTTTCAAAAAATTATGGGGATGAGTCGAATAACATAATTATAAATGAAGAGGCTGCGCGCATAATGGGTTTCAAAAACCCGGTAGGCAAAAATGTTACCTTATTTGGCAATCCAAAGCAAATCATCGGGGTTGTGAAAGACTTTCATTTCGAATCCCTTCGTGAATCGGTGAAACCTCTTTATATGAGATTAATCAAACAGGATTCTTCGCCATGGAATAAACTGATGATCCGCGTGCAGGCTGGCAGAGAAGCAGAGACTGTGGAAAAGATAAGGAATTTATATGAACAATATAATCCCGGTTTCCCATTCGATTTCCACTTTGTAGATGAATTATATGACAAGCAATACGCTGCAGAATTGAGGGTTGGTATTTTATCTAAATATTTTGCCGGACTGGCGATATTGATCTCCTGTCTTGGATTGTTCGGGCTTACGGCATTTACTGCACAAAAAAGGCAAAAAGAAATTGGAATTCGTAAAGTGATCGGAGCTACTGTGCCGAATATCGCATTCATGCTTTCAAAAGATTTATTCAGACAGGTATTGGTGGCCATATTAATAGCTGTTCCCATTTCGTGGTGGATAATGAATCAGTGGTTAAACGGATTTGCCTACCGAATTTCGATGAGTGTCGGTGTTTTTTTAATCGCCGGACTGTCTGTTATCACCATTACGCTATTAACGATCAGTTTCCAGGCCATAAAAGCTGCCTTTAAGAACCCGGTTGTTAGTTTAAGATCAGAATAAGACTAAAGCTTAAAACCCTTTTGATCTCAGGAAATGCATGGTTTGTCGCAGTGAGACGCCATATATGCAAAATATTCGGACATTGCATCAGATGCATTTACCATGAGCACACGCTGGTACAGATCCAAGGTTGCGATCGTTTTTTTTCACGCACTGGCCTGGGTGATATTATTCACATTACCAACTCTTTTCCATAGGGAGCCAGACCAGCAGCAAGTGAATTTTAAGGCCATGTTCCGGATCAGGTTCCTGATTTTTGATGCCTGCTGGATTCTTTTCTTCTATTTTAATTTACTCGTACTTATACCGAAATTTCTAAACCGGAAAAAGATCAGCATATATATTTCTCTGATTCTTTTATTAATGGCAGCATTTATCGCAGTTATCAATTTTTTTCCAAAAGAAGGCGAAAAACCCGGACTTCACAGGGAATATTTTTTTGTCATCTTTCCCTATTTGTTTATTTGGGCAATGAGTACGGTTTACTGGTTCGTTACAGACAAGATCAGTACCGAACAAAGAATGAAAGAAAGGGAAAATGAAAACCTGAAAACGGAGCTTTCATTCCTGAGATCGCAGGTGAGTCCGCATTTCCTATTTAATGTATTGAACAATATGGTTGCCATGGCCCGCCTGAAGTCGGATCAATTAGAACCTTCCCTCATACGGCTGTCCGGGCTGATGCGATATATGTTGTATGAATCGGATGATTCGTCGGTCACCCTGCTTCGTGAGATAGAATATGTAAACAGTTATATAGAATTGCAGAAAATCCGGTACGCCAAATCACTTACTATCAATGAGAATATGGATCCGGGGGATAACCAGCTGATAGAACCGATGCTGCTGATCCCATTCATTGAAAATGCTTTTAAGCATGGAACCGGAACGATCGACGATCCGGTCATCGATATCTATTTGAAAATTTCCGAAGGCCTGATTGATTTTCGGGTGAAAAATAAATTTGATCCGGCAAATGAAGAAATAAAAGACCGCACTTCCGGAATCGGGTTGCAGAATGTAATTCGCAGATTAAATTTGCTGTACGATCAGAAACATATCCTGTCTATAAATAAGGAAAATGGCTGGTATAATGTTTCTCTACAGATTAAACTTCATTAACAATGAAATGTATTGCGGTAGACGACGAGCCATTGGCACTGGCGCTTTTACAGGATAATATCCGCCAGGTTCCGACATTGGAGCTCATCGCCTCCTGTAGTACGGCCATGGAAGCACTGGTTGTTTTGAACCGGCAGGAAGTAGACCTGATTTTTCTGGATATTCAAATGCCCGGACTTACAGGACTGCAACTATTGCAATCACTTTCAATCAGGCCAATGGTTATTCTTATTACTGCGTATGAAAAATATGCGCTGGAAGGATTTAACCTGGATGTGATTGATTACCTGGTTAAACCGGTTCCTTTTGAACGTTTTCTGAAAGCCTGTAATAAAGCGATCGACTTTTACCGGTTGAAAAAAAATGTAACGGGTGAATCGCATACCTGGCCGGAATATTTTTTTGTTAACGCAGAATACGGATTAGTGAAAATAGTTTTTTCGGAAATCCGGATGATAGAAGGTCTTAAGGATTATTTGAAAATTCATTTGGGAGAAACCAAACCCCAGATCATACGTATGAGTCTTAAGTCTATTGAAGAAAAACTTCCCCCGGGGAAATTTTTCCGTATTCATAAATCCTATATCATCGCTTTATCACATGTTACTGCCATTCGTAGAAATTCGGTATTTCTGGGGGGATTGGAATTGCCTCTGAGCGATCTTTATAAGGATGATCTGATGCGGGAGATTGGGCAGGGAACCAAATGACCCCTGCATTTGGTCGCGGGATTTTAACCACTCGTCTCAATTCGGTATTGAATACGGATACGCCGGATTAGTTTTACACTACCAAAATGAATTTATGAAATATTTGTTGTTGCTGGCAGCTTGTTTTTTGTGGGGAATTACTGTAAACGCCCAGTTCCCTACGGGTGGTGCAGGAAAAGGAGCACCGAATATGGGTCATATTTATGGCAAACTGATGGACAGCAGCGGCCATCCCATTCCTGAAGCCACTGTATTATTACTGCAAAATAAATATGATTCCGCAACCAAAAAATCAAAGCAGGTATTGTTGAAAGGACTTACAACCAATGCAAAAGGAGAATTCAATTTTGAAGATCTGCCCATTTTCGGCGCATTAAAATTAAAAATATCAGCGACCGGATATAAACCCGTTGAACAAACCATCATGTTCCAGATGAAAATGCCTCCGGGTGGTGTTCCGAAGAATGTAACCGATCCGGCACAGGCTGTGAATGCCATGAGTAGCACGATCAACGGGTTTGACAAGGATTTGGGTAATATCAGGATGTCTACAGATATAACACAGCTGCAAACGGTCACGGTGAGTGCTACCAAGTCCACATTGAAATTGGACATCGATAAAAAAGTGTATAATGTAGAAAAAGACCTTGTAAATGCAGGAGGCACTGCGATGGATGTAATGAAAAATGTTCCTTCAGTAAATGTGGATATTGATGGTAACCTGACACTCAGGAATGCGCCTCCATTACTTTACATCGACGGCCGGCCAACTACTCTGACACTGGATCAGATTCCAGCCGACGCGATCGAAAGTGTTGAGGTAATCACCAATCCCTCTGCCAAATTTGATGCTTCCGGCGGTGGTGCAGGTATTGTAAATATTATTTTAAAGAAAAACCGTAAGACGGGATATAATGGAAATGTTCGGGCCGGTGTTGACAGTCATGGTGCATTAAATGGGGGACTGAACTTCAATCTGCGGCAGGACAAATTTAATTTTACTGCCAACGGGTTTTACAATCAAAATAAAAGCGTAACCACCGGGAGTGTTTACAGATATAATTATCCCGATTCGCCAAATTCTCCTGTACCAACATCTATTAACCAGGCGCAGACTGAAAAGAATAATGGTGCCTTCGCATTTGGCAGCCTGGGACTGGATTATTTTATCACAAACAGAACGACATTTTCTTTAACGGGCATACACGTGCACGGTCAATTTAAACCCGAGCAGGTATTAAATATTGCGACTGATAGTATATTTCCGAGTGGGACTGAAACGTTTTACAGCACCCGGAATGTAAATACGGACAGGGAATTTAATGCTAATGGACTGCAGTTTGCATTTAAGCACCTGTTTCCTAGGGAAGGGGAAAATATAACAGCTGACGCGAATTACTTCGCCGGTATGAACGTAAATAACGCATTGACGGTATCCAATTATTTAACCGGGCAGCCGGGTTCCCCGGTAGGAGGTATACAGCAGCAGAAAATTAACGGAAACGGCACAAATAAATTTCTCACTGTCCAGACAGATTATGTCCATCCATTTGATACAAAAACTAAACTGGAAGCAGGACTGAGATTAAATACACAGCACCTGGTTAGTAACACCTACACATACTATGATAATTCGGGAGATAATAATTTTTACCTGGTTCCCCAGGCTTCAACAAATTATAATAATACCAACAATGTATATGCTGCGTATGTTTCATTTACTTCGGCAATTAAGGACTTTGGTTACCAGGCCGGTCTGAGGGCTGAGAGTTCAAATTACACGGGCGAGTTAATTAACGAGAAGATGAATTTCAGTAATAAATACCCTATCAGTTTATTCCCGTCACTATTCCTGAGTCAGAAATTAAAAAACAAACAGGAAATCCAGCTTAGTTATACTCGTAAAATAAACCGGCCGAATTTCTTTCAGCTGATTCCCTTTACAAATTATTCTGATAGTCTGAATATTACGAAGGGCAATCCCAACCTGGTTCCGGAGTTTACCAATTCAATTGAACTTTCTTACCTGAAAACATTTGTAGGAAATAATACTTTCCTTGCTTCCGTATATTATAAAAGGACCGATAATCTGATCACGCGGTATCTTGACACATTTACAAATGCGATCACAAACAAACCGGATTTTGTAAACACTTGGGTAAATGCGAATTACAGTCAGACTGTGGGTGCCGAGCTGACTGCCGTCAATACCATCACGAACTGGTTTGATGTGACCACGAATGTAAATGTTTATAATTCTTATATTAATATTACGAGTGTAAATACAACGTCACAACCAGCCTTATGGAGCTGGTTTGGTAAAATCAATGCCAATTTTAAATTACCCTGGAAACTGAAGATGCAGATCACGGGATTCTATCAGTCAAAATCAAACCTGCCGGTAAATTCGGGCGCCGGAACACAGGGAGGTGGACCAGGTGGCAACGCCGGGGTTCAAAGCTCTTCACAGGGTTATATTTCTGCCTTCTGGGCTGTTGATGCGGCTATCAGCAGAAGTTTTCTTAAAAACGATGCCGCGTCCATCAGCGTATCCATGGCAGATATATTTCGTAGCCGATGGACGGACCAGTTTTCTGAAAGCCAGTTTTTCAACCAGCAGTATGACAGAATCAGGGATCCCCAATTAGTGAAAGTAAATTTCACCTATCGATTCGGGAAGTTGGATGTTTCTGTTTTCAAAAGAAAAAACATGAACAATTCCGGTGCGCAGGACGCCATGCAGGGAGCGCAATAGTTAATTGTCAATTGTCAATTGACAATGATTTAATAAAAGGTTACCAGAACTTTATGTAAAGGGCGGTCAGCAGTAATAAAATCATTACGATCAGTGCAGTCGTTTGTGGCCTTAATTTAAACATGGACGTGTCAAGTGCGAATGCTTTGGGATTTATTCTTGGTCCTGCCAGACTGATCAGTACCATCACAAGAACGGTGAAGAAAAAGGAAAGTCCCATGGCAATCAGGAAAGGGATTTCAAATCCTCCATTTCCATTTGGATATGCTGTGTATAACCAGGTATTGTTTCCAAATACGGCAGGCGCCCATTCATTAAAAAAATAGCAAAGCCCCAGGCCGGTAATCACACCCGCGACGGCTGCAGCACCCGTTGTTCTTTTCCAAAACATGCCCAGAATAAACATCGCAAATACACCCGGACTGATATAACCGGTGTATTTCTGTATATAAGTAAATCCTCCCGCACTGCTTATACCAAGCACGTCTTTCCATGTGAACATGATGGCCAGAATCAATGATCCCAATGCTACAGCCCGTCCAATCCAAACCATTTTTTGATCAGTAGCTTCTTTGTTTATATATTTTTTATAAATATCCAGTGTGAAAATGGTTGAGATACTATTTATTTTTCCGGCGAGCGAAGCAACAATCGCCGCCGTGAGTGCAGCCAGGGAGAGGCCCTTTAATCCTGCAGGCAAAAATCCGAGAACTGCTGAATACGCATGGTCCATATTTGTGTTTTCCATGGAAGGAAGGTGGCCCTGCTTCATCAGAACAAATGCAGCAATACCGGGCAACATGACAATCAAAGGCATGATCAATTTCAAAAGAGCTGCGAATAGCAGTCCATTGCGGGCTGTATTCAAATTGGCACCGAGTGCTCTTTGTGTAATGTATTGATTACATCCCCAATAATTCAGATTCACAATCCATTGTCCCGCGACATACATGAGTATGCCGGGCAGAAGCAGGTATTTATCGATGTCGACCTGCGAAGATTCAACGGTTGGTTTTTTAAATATCATATGGAAATGGTCCGGTGCCTGTTGCATCAGTATGGAAAACCCATGAACGATGCCATTGCCGCCTCCCACTTTATCGAGCGCCATATACGAAGTCGCAAGCCCACCAATAATCAGCACAGTCACCTGGATTACATCAGTAAACCCAATTACTTTCATTCCGCCCAGCGTTATGATGATTGAAAAAACTGCCAGGGCAACCATAACGAAATGCAGGTAATCCACATTGTAGCCGACAGGTAAAAGTCCGCTGATGGCAACTGAGCCCAGATATAAAATGGAAGTAAGGTTTACAAAAATGTAAATGAAGAGCCAGAGTATTGCCATAATCATGGCTACCGTTTCGTTATACCGCGTTTTAAGGAATTGCGGCATGGTATAGATCTTGTTTTTCAGGTATACAGGAATAAACCAAACGGCAACAATAACAAGCGACAAGGCGGCCAGCCATTCATAGGCCGATATGGCAATACCGAGAAAGAATCCGTTGCCACTCATGCCGATAAATTGTTCTGCTGAAATATTTGACGCAATCAGGCTGGCTCCTATTGCCCACCAGGTGAGTGAGCCTTCTGCAAGAAAAAACCCTTTTGAATCGTGTTCTTTGCTTTTCCTCCTGCGATAAATCCAGTAACCATAAGACCCAACCAGGATGAGGTATAAAAAAAATATAAGGTAGTCTGAGAAAACCAGTTGATTATTCATTTGTCGGCAGTCGTTCGGTTCTTAATGGACTAAATATCAGTATTCTTTGCTATTAATACAAACTTGTGATCAAAATCCGAACCGGTCGTGATTGGGAATGAAGTTCATAAAGGACCTGAATCCGGCTTTGTATTTTTTTCTGTTGAGTTTGTAATAATATGCCCCTTTTTTGGAGCCGGATTTATCTTTCTCCCGCAGTTTTATCAAAAGTTCAGTTGACAACACCTTACGGCTGAAATTGCGATTGTCGAAGCGTGTTACATACACGCCTTCATATAAATTTTGTAACTGGGGTATCGTGAATTTTTCGGGGAGCAATTCAAAAAGAATGGGGTGCGAAGCAGCCTGGTAACGAAGTTCCTGCTGCGCCATGCGTAGCATCGAATCATGATCAAAAATAAGTTTTGGCTTTTTAGCAAGTGGAAACCATTCCGCATGGTAATCCGGGATGATTTGTTTTTCATATTGGTGAATATCGACCAGAGTCGTGAAGGCAGTGGAGATCGTACGTTCAAGCGGATCCCTGTCCGGTATACTGAAGGTTTGCAACTGATGCATATAAAGTCCCTCAATACCTGTAAATTTTTTTAACACCCGGCTGGCAGCCTGTTCAAGACTTTCAGATCTGGCAAGAAAACCGCCGATCAGGCTCCACTTGTTTTTCTCTGGTTCTATACCTCGTTTCATGAGCAATACCTGCAGGTTATCTCCGTCAAATCCAAAAATAATGCAGTCAACCGCCGCCAGGATCCTTGTTTGGCCGGCATATTTTGGCATAGCAGTTAAAAATAAATCTTAGTGAATATATGGATAGTTTCCCGAAAATGGCCAGCCATCGGCCGGATAATGACCATCTGTTCTTTTGGTCAATGCTATATATCTTTGCAGCCACCTATGACAAATAAAGATTTTTTACTCAATGAAACGGGCATATCCAATCAGTATAAAAACTGGTTTCTTGATTATGCTTCCTATGTTATTCTTGAAAGGGCCGTACCCGCTCTCCAGGACGGACTAAAACCAGTGCAACGCCGCATTCTGCATGCTATGAAGGAGATGGATGATGGTAGATTCAATAAAGTGGCTAATATCATAGGTCAATCCATGCAATATCATCCTCATGGAGATGTATCCATCGGTGAGGCACTGGTAAACCTGGGGCAAAAGGATCTGCTGATCGAAACACAGGGAAACTGGGGTGATGTGCGGACCGGCGACGATGCAGCTGCGGCCAGATATATAGAAGCGCGACTCAGCAAGTTTGCACTGGAAGTGGCTTTCAATGCGAAAATCACGGATTGGCAACTAAGTTATGATGGGAGAAAAAATGAACCGATCACACTGCCCATGAAGTTTCCATTGCTGCTGGCTCAGGGGGCGGAAGGAATTGCGGTGGGGCTCGCAACCAAAATTCTCCCGCATAATTTTTGCGAAATCTGCCAGGCGGCTGTAAAATATCTGAGGGGTAAAAAATTTGAGCTGTTCCCGGATTTCCAGACTGGCGGGATGATCGATGTATTAAACTATAATGAAGGTAAACGGGGCTCCCGTGTGCGGGTGCGTTCTCATATAGAGGAAATAGATAAGAAAACGTTGATGGTCCGGGACGTTCCCTATGGAATCACAACCAGCCAGCTGATAGATTCCATTATCAAGGCCAATGATCAGGGTAAGATCAGGATCCGTAAAGTAACCGATAATACGGCTGCCGAAGTGGAGATACAGGTGGACCTGGCACAGGGTATTTCTCCCGATATTACGATCGATGCATTATATGCTTTCACAGATTGTGAAATCAGCATTTCACCCAGTGCCTGCGTGATCAATAACCAAAGGCCGGAGTTTCCTTCCATGCCGGAGTTACTTAAGAATTCAGTAGACCTTAGCAAAGATTTACTGAAAAGGGAACTCGAAATAAAACTGGGCGAGTTGCAGGAGAAATGGCATTTTACTTCCCTGGAAAAAATATTCTTTGAGGAAAAGATTTATAAAGAGCTGGAAAAAAAACACGAGACATGGGAAAAAGTATTGGTGGCCATCGCCAAAGCATTTGAACCCTTCCGCAAGCAATTAAAAAAGGACATCAGCCGGGAGGATGTTGTGAAACTAACGGAAAAGCCTGTTCGCGGAATATATAAACTGGATATAGAAGAACTCAATGCACAAATAAAATTACTCGAGGCGGAAATCAAACAGGTAAAATATGATCTGAATAACCTTGTTGATTTCGCAGTGAATTATTTTGAAGAGCTGCTCCGCAAATATGGCAAAGGAAGGGAAAGGAAGACTGAAATACGTCCTTTTGAAGCCATCCAGGCCAAACAAGTGGCAATTGCCAACACAAAAATCTATGTAAACCGCTCCGAGGGATTTATCGGAACGGGTCTGAAAAAGGATGAATTTGTTACTGAAGCATCCGATCTGGATGACATCATTGCATTTACGCGCGGAGGGACGATGAAGATTGTGAAAGTAGCTGATAAAACATTTATCGGCAAGGATATTATTCATGTCGGTATTTTCCAGAAGAATGATGAAAGAACCACTTATAATATGATTTATGTGGATGGCAAAACAGGAATCAGTTATGCAAAAAGATTTAATGTAACCGGAGTCACAAGGGAAAAGGAATACGACCTGACTAAATCTGAAAAAGCAAGAGTGCATTATTTTTCCACCAATCCGAACGGGGAAGCCGAATTGGTCAGGATTATTTTAAGTCCGAATTGTTCTGCCCGGCACAAGGAATTTGACTTTGATTTTCAAACCATGGAAATCAAGGCCCGGGCATCATTGGGGAATCAGGTTACAAAATATCCGATCAAGTCAGTGAAATTAAAACAGGCGGGCAAGACTACGCTGAATGCGAGAAACCTATGGTTCGACGATACTTTTGGGCGACTAAATACAGAAGAGAAGGGAAGTTTCCTGGGTAAATTTAGTGCAGAAGACAGGTTGTTGGTGATATATAATGATGGAAATTATGAAATGACTGACCAGGAGTTAACGCAGCGTTTCGATGCTGATAAAATTTTACTGATAGAGAAATTCGATCCTGAAAAAATCGTCACCGCCATATATCTCGACAGTGAAAAAGCTCAATACACTATAAAACGATTCAGAATAGAAACCAATTCGTTACATAATAAATTCTTCTTTATAAAAGAAGGGGAGGGTAACCAATTGGAAACTGTCAGTACAGATGATGAACCGGTATTGATCATGCAGTCCGGTCGCGGTGCGCAAATCCGGAAAGCCAGGATTAAAACAGCCAAGGCGGTAGAGGTGATGGGATGGAAAGCTGTAGGTGTGAAACTGACTGAATATACCAAAAGTCTGACCATGGAATGGGATCAGAAGAAAAAACCCGGCCAACCGGAATTATTTGATTGATCCTCACGGGTACCCTTAGCCGCCAGATACTATTTAAATGCCCCAAATACACAGGCATACGGGCCGGATATACATTCGGGCGGCCCGTTTTTGTAATTATTGAAAAATTTTAAGGAACTTGGGCAACCCCTTTTAACAGTTTCCTTATGCAACCAACCCATAAATACCTGTCGAATTTAACACCCCTGAGAGGCATTGCCGCTCTCTGGGTAGTTGTTTTTCATTTTTCTGAAATTGTCGCGAAGTTTGTTTCAACAAAATATAGCCTGCTGCTTACAAAAGGCTATCTGATGGTTGATCTGTTTTTTATTCTGAGTGGATTTATCATGATCCATGTTTACCGGAAAAAGTTTCAAACCGAACTGTCAATCAAAAATTTCCGCGAGTTTATAGTTGCCCGCTTTGCCAGGGTGTATCCACTTCATTTTTTTACATTGATGTTTATGGTATTACTGATAGCCTCCTCGGGTGGATGGAATATCGTACAGGATCCCAAAGCGATATCTACAAATCTTTTATTAATTCATTCTTTCGGAATACATAAAATATTTACATGGAATGTTCCTTCCTGGAGTATCAGTGCGGAATGGTGGGCCTACATGATCTTTCCGCTGATCGTATTATTTATTTATCGCAAAAAAGGAATGGCGATTGCCATTCTGGGGCTATTTGTTGAGCTGGCTTATCTGGCCATTATGTTTTGGATACCCAGGGTAAATATTTTCGATCCGGCTGCTCCACCCCGCAGAAACCTGGATGTAACATTTGACTACGGATTTTTGAGGGGACTTGCCGGATTTATTTTGGGATTATTATTATATCGGTTGTACGAAGAGGGTCTTTTACGCAAATTTTTTCAGACCGATATGGCAACAGCCGCATCCATATTGCTTGCCATTGTAAGCATGCATTTTGGATGGAATGATGGATTTACAATTATTTTCTTTGTGGCCATCATTTTTTCTTTTGCTCTCAATAACGCGAAACTGCATACCCTCTGTAATATGCGGCTTCCGCAATACCTGGGAAAAATTTCGTATTCCATTTACCTGATTCAGATTTTCCCGCTTATTCCCGTATTTGCCGGCTTAAAATTACCGGGACTTGTATATGCGGGGCAGTCGGCAACGACGGGATTTTGGAGAGGAACTGGTTATTGTCTGATTTATGTGGCTATTGTAACCAGCCTGGCATCTCTGACATATTACTCGATTGAAAAACCCTTCCGTAAATTTATTAACCGTAAATGGGGCAGGGAAACAATGCCCGTATACGCCTGATTTAAATTGTAAACAGGGCCGGATAATATTACGTGATTGTGTATATTCAGGATCAATACACGGTTGCTATGCCAGGGAACAAGAGATCTGCTGCTATTATTCTGATTACTGCTTTATTTTTTTTATGGGGTTTTGCTCTAAACCTGAACCCGATATTAATTCCACACCTCAAGAAAGCATGTCAGTTAACGGATACACAATCGGCACTGGTAGATTCAGCTTTATATATTGCTTATTTCCTGCTGGCGATTCCGGCTGGCAAGTTCATGAAGAAATATAGTTTTAAAAGCGGTATCATCTTCGGATTGATTTTATTCGCCGGTGGCGCATTTTTATTTTATCCTGCTTCCATCAGCCGGATTTATAGTTTTTTCCTGGGAGCCATTTTTATCATGGGTTGTGGTATGGCATTTCTTGAAACGGCCGCTAATCCATACATCATTGTTTTAGGGGATCCTGATACGGCTACTCAACGGATCAATTTCGCACAATCTTTCAATGGTCTGGCAGCCTCCATTGCACCACTGGTCGGGGGCTTGTTCATTCTTTCAGGAAAAACGCTTAGTTCTGATCAGAAATCTTTTATGAGCCCTGCCCAATTGAATGAATACCTGAATCACGAAGCAGCAGCCGTGCAGTTACCTTATTTGGTAATTGGTTTGGTTGTGCTATCTGTGGCTGTTATGATTTACCGGACTAAATTACCCGAGATTACAAATGTGGATAGCTCACTCGAAATCGAAGGCTCCATATACAAAGAGAAAAATCTCATGTTTGGAGTATTGGCCCAGTTTTTTTATGTGGGTGCGCAGGCTTGCGTAAGCAGCTTTTTTATCCGGTTTTCTGGCAAAGTGGCTGCTATGGGTGAGAAATCAGCTGCTTTTTATTTATTTATTGCCTTAATGGGTTTCATGGTTGGACGATTTGTTGGAACTGCCCTGATCAGGTTCTTCTCTGCAGCTAAACTTCTCGCCATCTATAGTATCATCAATATGTCTTTGCTTATCCTGTCTGTCAGCTTGCATGGTAAATTTCCAGTATATGCTTTGATGGGTGTTGAATTCTTTATGTCCATCATGTTTCCGACGATTTTTTCTTTAGGCATCCGGGGTCTCGGATCAAAAACCAAAGAAGGCTCATCTCTTCTGATAATGGCCATAGTGGGCGGAGCGGTATTCCCGGTGATCATGGGCAGGGTGTCGGATATGAGTTCCATTCAGACTGCTTACCTGGTTCCGGCGGTATGTTTTATTGTAGTGCTTTTGTTTGCCCTTAGAAATTTGAACGTAGAAAAATTAAAACTGTCGATGTCACATTAATTCATTTATGAGAAAATTTTGCCTTGCCTGTGACCTCAAGGATGATGACAGGCTCATCCATGCATACGATACATATCACCGGGAGGTTTGGCCTGAAATACAGGATAGTTTAAGGCAATCCGGTATCCTCACAATGGAGATTTACAGAACGGGTAACAGACTTTTTATGATTATCCATGTCACCGACGAGTTCAGTTTTGAAAAAAAGACTGCCATGGACCTGGCAAATCCCATCGTACAAAAATGGGAATCACTCATGTCTGAATTTCAACAACAGATCGCCTGGGCCCCTGGCGACGTAAAATGGGTGTTGATGGAAAGGGTATTTAATTTTGAAGCAGCTGATAAATAGCATCCTCTTATGCAATATCCGATCATAGATGCACACCAGCATTTCTGGAATTTTGATCCGGTGAGGGATCGCTGGATAACAGATGAAATGAAGGACTTGCAAAGAGACTGGTTGCCGGCCGATATTGAAAATATTTTCAGGGAAAATCATGTTGCCGGATCTGTGGTTGTGCAGGCCGATCCATCGGAAAACGAAAATGATTATTTGCTGGATCTGGCAGATCAATATTCTTTTATTAAAGGTGTTGTTGGATGGATCGATCTGAAAGCAGAAAGAATTGAGGAGAAGCTGAAATACTATCGTCAATTCTCCCGGATGAAAGGATTTCGAAACCTGTTACAGGCAGAAAAGCAGCGTGATAGTATGCTTGACCCGGTTTTCCTACGAGGTATCAGTTTGTTAAATAAATATGGGTTCAGCTATGATCTTTTGATTCTTCCCGATCAACTGGGATATGCAGAGAAACTGGTTGCGGCCTTCCCTGATCAGCGATTCATCATTGACCACCTGGCGAAGCCACTTATCAGGAAAGGCATTATATCGGATTGGAAATCGGATATGGGGAAATTTGCGGGATATCAAAATGTGTACTGTAAAATTTCAGGAATGGTAAATGAAGCTGATTTGAAATATTGGGAGGAGGCAGATTTCCGCCCTTATATGGATGCCGTTGTAGAAACATTTGGAACCAAGCGTTTGATATTCGGATCTGACTGGCCGGTATGTTTGCTCGCAGCCACTTATGAAGAAGTAAAACGGATTGCAACCAATTATTTTAATTCATTTTCAATTTCAGAGCAGGCCGATTTTTTTGGACTCAATGCACAGACATTTTATCAACTCTCATAAAACTATTTTATGGATCTGGGTTTAAAAAACAAGGTCATCATTGTAACCGGAAGTGCCAGTGGTATTGTTGAAGGGATTGTGCGGGTATTATCAGAAGAAGGGGCCGTCATAGCCATTGCAGGAAGAAGCCGGGAGGACAATCAAAAGCTGCAAAACGAATTAGTAAAATCCGGCGGCGATTTATTTTCAGTGGAAATCGAATTGGGCGAACCAGCAGCCTGTGAAAAAGCAGTGGAGGCAATTGTTCAGAAGTACGGACGAATTGAAGGATTGGTAAATAATGCGGGTGTAGATGATCCTGTCGTGCCCGAGTCAGGAAATTATGAGCGGTTTACGGAAAGCCTGCATAACAACCTGGTGCATTATTATTTAATGGCTCATTGCGCACTTCCATATCTGAAGATTTCCAAGGGTGCTATTGTAAATGTCAACCCGAAAACTGCAGAAACCGGCCAGGTTAATACTTCAGCCTATGCTGCCGCCAATGGAGGGCGAAATGCTTTGACAAGGGAATGGGCCGTAGAACTCTTAAAATATGGTATTCGGGTAAATTCGGTTATCGTATCAGCGTATTATACGCCAGAAAATGAATCCTGGATACAGACTTTGAAAAATCCGAATGAAAAAATTAAGGAAATCATTGCTAAAATTTCATTGGAGACCAGAATGACTAAACCGTCAGAAATAGCTCATGTCGTGGCGTTTCTTTTATCTGATAAATCCAGTCATACCACGGGGCAGTTGATTCATGTGGACGGGGATATGTACACCTGATGAAGGTTCCGGCAAATGCTTAGGAAAATTGCTTTTAATTTGCCATATGAAAGCATTGGTCTGTACAGAACCTGGAAATTTTGAATACACTGAAATTGCCGACCCGCCAATGAGAGCAGGCCACGCAATTGTAAAAATCCGTAAAATTTGTATTTGCGGAACAGACCTGCATGCTTTCGAAGGAACACAACCATTCTTTCATTATCCGCGGATTCTCGGACATGAATTATCAGGTGAATTGATGGATTTTGATGATGCACCTGGTTTTCAAAGAGGTGAAGCAGTTACATTTCTCCCTTATTTAAATTGTGGTAACTGTATTGCCTGCCGTGCGGGTAAAACAAACTGTTGTGTAAATCTTCAGGTTTGCGGCGTACATATAGACGGCGGAATGGTTGATTATTATTCGATACCCAGCCGGCTTCTTGTGCATTCGAATGACCTGGATCTGACAGAACTTGCAATGGTTGAACCATTGGCAATCGGGGCACATGGCATCAGAAGGGCAGAAGTTCAATCAGGTGAATTTGTTTTGGTGATGGGAGCCGGCCCGATCGGTTTAGCAACGATGGAATTTGCAAAAGTTAAAGGTGCAGAAATTATGGCTATGGACTTAAATCCCCATAGATTGGAATTCTGTAAGAATATATTGGGTATATCAAATATTATTAATGCCGCCAATCCTGACATTATTGAGCAGATATCAGATATTACACACGGAAATATGCCAACCGTCGTGATTGATGCCAGTGGAAACCGAAAAGCAATTCATAGCGGGTTGAACTATCTTGCACATGGCGGGCGATACATTTTAATAGGGCTCCAAAAAGAAGAAATTATGTTCAGCCATCCAGATTTTCACAGGAAAGAAGCAACGCTGATGAGCAGCCGGAATGCAACCCGGGATGACTTTGAATATGTGATTAAAAATCTGGTGAACAGGAAGATTAACCCTCGCTCGTTTATTACAAACAGGGTGAAATTTATAGATGCTGCCGCAGGATTTTCCGATTGGTTAGTCCCGGCTAATCATGTCATTAAAGTAGTTGTTGAGAAAGAATGATCGTATATGGAATTATCAAAAAAAAATCTGGCATTTGTTCATAATGAGGACTTGTCCAAACCAGGAGCTGATATTTTCAACCTACCGGAGAAAATATTACAATTCGGAACAGGTGTACTGCTCCGTGCCTTGCCGGATTATTTTGTTGATAAAGCAAACAAACTGGGGATATTCAATGGCAGGATACTGGTGATTAAATCCACCAGCACAGGCGAGAAGGATGCATTCGACCGGCAGAACGGAATGTACACATTAGCGGTACGGGGTCTGGAAAATGGAGTGGTTTTGGATCAGCCGGTCATTTGCTCAGCGATTAGCCGGGTTCTGTCGGCCGTGCAACAATGGGATGACGTTCTGCTTGCGGCGGCGAATGCCCATTTGCAGGTAGTCATTTCCAATACCACCGAAGTGGGA
>JABDFX010000034.1 GCA_013286315.1 Bacteroidota bacterium
CAAATAAGTGAGCAAAACCGGTTTTATCGGGATTTTCGTCCCTCGCGCCCACGTCATAGAGCACATTTAAAACTGCCATGGGCGTGGAATGATCTTCGTGAACAATAAACCGTAAACCATTACTTAGCGTAAACTTTTTATAATCAATCTGCATGAAATAAAGTTCAATTCTTTAGAAAAGAAGTGCAAGGTAATAATCCTACAATAACCAGAAAGGAAAGTCTTAATAGATACTTTTCACTTTCAAGTTCATTTCGAGCAGGCCTTCAGGCCGCCGGTTAACCAGGAGTTTCACTTTGTCGCCGGTATTTTGCAACATGGATTTATAAAGCTGGAGGTTTTGAGACAAATTATCGTTCACACCAATCACCACATCATCCACTTTGAGACCTGCTTTTTCTGCAGGAGAGTCTTTCATTACATCCCCCACCCGGATTTCTCCTTCAATCCAGTACAATCCGAGGCCGGTATAGGAATAATCAAATTGATCACGATAATGTGAATTGGGGGTGAGATAGAAAATCTTTTTATCGTAATTCAAAATAATGTTAAATCGGCGTAAAACATCATTTCCAATCAATCCCGCCAGATAGGGATAAGAAGTCACATTATATTCATCGTCAAAAATATGGGTTGGCACATTCCTGAACCTGTAGGGGCCCAATTTAAATTCTTTCAGTATGGTCACCTGCATATTTGCTTTTCCACCCATACCCTGTGCCTGTGTGGGTAGCGGTTTCTTATCAGGATAAAGTAACGAGCTGTCCCTGATAAAATCAGAATTCAGTAACAGGCATAAGCCCGCACCTGTGTCAAAATAAAAGCGGGGATTTATCTCCCTGGAATCCCTGATCATCGCGCTCTCCACGGGCAGGCTTACAATATTTGGCTTAAGCGCATAGCCGCCTTTTGGATATTTGATATTTCCTTTTGTATACACATACATCTGGCTGCTGTCATAATCGATTTTTACAATATATCGGGATAAAAAACTATATCCTATAATACCATCAATACGGTCTCCATATACGCTGCTCAGTATGTCGTAATCGCTCACATGAAAATTGAGACTGTCTACCTGCATTGTCCCCAGTTTCAGGGACCGGTTATTCACATATCTCAATTTCCGGATACCGCCGATGCCCATAATTAACTTGTCGGTTAGTACCGGCGTAATATTTAAACGTATGCAGGTGGTGGAATCAAGAGAAATGCCACCGCTTCCTGTATCCATAATAAAATTCAGTGTATCGGGATAACCCACCAGCACCGCACGAACCACCACCACACCACCGGTAAATGTTGTGAATGGAACCTGGGTGATGAGTTTTGCGGAATAAGATGATTTCTTCTGTGCAACAACAGTACAGCAGCACATCAGAACCAGAATGAAACCGAAGAGAGTCTTACGGGTAGCAGCAATCGGACAAACTGTATACTTATCGTTTGCAGTATTCATGATTCAAAAGCGGTCGGTAGTCTTGGTGTAGATTATAATAATAACCTATCTGTTAAATCTAGTAAATTTTTTGCAGCTTCTGTTCCCGTTTATAAAATTATTGAATTGAATAATGGCTGCCCTACATTTGCTTTTAAACTCAAAGCCCAAAGCCTGAAACCAATGCATGTGCGTTTCGTTGCCCTGCATTAAAAAATATTCAGAATGGATTTGTCAAAACTTTATGCAAAGGCATTGCAATTTGATTTTCTTACCGTGGAAGAAGGCGCAAAGCTTTTTAATGATGCACCGCTGGCCGAACTGATGTTTGTTGCGGACGAATTGCGAAAAAAACAAGTCGAACATGGCAAAGTTACCTGGCAAATAGATCGCAATGTAAATACAACCAATGTTTGTATCGCGAATTGCAAATTTTGTAATTTCTACAGAATACCCGGTCACCCGGATGCTTACATTACGGATATTAATACCTATGTAAGGAAAATTGAAGAAACTTTTAAATGGGGCGGAGACCAGTTATTATTGCAGGGTGGTCATCATCCGAATCTGGGATTAAGTTTTTATACTGATTTATTCCGCGAACTCAAAACGCGTTATCCGAATTTAAAACTGCATACGCTGGGTCCTCCCGAAATTGCCCATATTTCTAAGCTCGAAAAAAAATCTCATCAGGAAGTCATTAGCGCCTTACGTGAAGCCGGGATGGATTCGCTGCCTGGTGCAGGAGCTGAAATTCTGGTTGACAGGGTGAGGCGCCTGGTAAGTAAAGGGAAATGCGGAGCACAGGAATGGCTGGATATTATGAAGGAGGCTCACCGGCAACATATTACTACTTCAGCCACCATGATGTTCGGCCATGTGGAAACGATCGAAGAAAGATTTGAACACCTTATGAAAATCAGGGAGGTACAATCAATGAAACCAAAGGACGCAAAAGGATTTCTTGCTTTCATACCCTGGACTTTCCAGGATGCGGATACCTTACTGGCCAGAATCCGCGGCGTCCATAACCTGACAACTCCCGAGGAATATATCCGGATGATTGCGATGAGCCGCATTATGCTTCCCAATGTGAAAAATATCCAGGCGTCATGGCTAACTGTGGGCAAAGAGACTGCCCAGATCTGTCTGCATGCGGGTGCCAATGATTTCGGGAGCATCATGCTGGAGGAAAACGTAGTCAGCGCCGCCGGCGCACCCCACCGGTTTACCAGTAAAACCATTCAGGAAGCCATAAAAGAAGCCGGATTTATACCCCAATTGAGGAATCAGCAATATGAATTCCGTGAACTGCCTGCTTTAATGGAAGAACAAGTGATTGATTATTAAGCATTCATGAGCCCAAAGCTGAAGGCCTAAAGCCCAAAACTTCTTTTTGGAATTCTTCAAGTAATGATCGCAAAACGGGGGCATTCCGTAAACTCTTCTATGAATTTGGTTTTAGGCTTTAGGCTTACTAAGTATTTTTTTTAGATGAGCGGCGTAACCTAAAATCACATTTTTTGCGTTAATGGGGTAGTCCTATACCATTCCAATAACCATGCAGAGCCCCTTCCGAAAACTCGTACGCATTTCCATCATATTATTTGCCACCGTTTTACTGTGCAATTTTTTTGCTTATTACCTGGTAAATAAGAAATCTGCTGAAAATGAGGAACTTATATTAGCCAGGTCCCTTGCGGGCCGTCAACAAACCCTTAGTCAGGTAATTGCAAAACAGGCCGCCATCATCAATGGTGGAATATATGGCGAAGCAGAAACCTGCCGGCTTAAAGACAGCCTGGCGGTGACGCTGAGCGATTTTAGTAAACAACAGGAGCAATTGTTAAAATGGGTAGAACTGTCCAATTCCCCCCTTCCGGCACATCTTTTTAAAATCCGCCTTCTTTTTTCCTATATAAATCCTTACTACTCCAGTATCAGGCAAATCGGTCAGGACATTATACAGGATGATTCGGTCATTTTCCAAATAAACAAGAGGCTTTATTTAGTTCGGTTGATAGAAAGCGAAAACAAATATTTACCGCTGATGCGGGAAATTACCGGTCAGTTTACTCTTCTTCTGAATGAGAGAAATAAAGAATCTTCTGCTATCGAGGTGGGCAAAATGCTGTCTCTCATTGTTGCGATCATTTGCCTGATCATCCTTGTATTGGAACCCGCATTTAAAAGGGGGGAAACAAATTTCAGGGACCTTCAGAAGGCAAAAAATGAATTGCAGATTGAAAAAACACAATTGGATTCCCTTCTTGTTTCCCAGGATGAAGCCATCCAAACCCTTTCCTATGCGATGACCTATGCAAAGATGGGATCATGGAAAGTAGATTTTGAAACCCGGGAAGTCATTCTGGGAAATGAATTCAAAGAGTTACTGGTAATGGAAGAAAATGCTTCAGGGAGATTATTGCTGGATGAATTCATGAAAGAGTTTGTAGTACCAGAGGATTTTCATAATGCAGAAGACGAGTTCGGTGAAATATTTCTCAATCGGGACAATGTGGGATATGAAAGTTCATTTTCATTTCGTGTGATCACCCGCCTTGGATGGATGCGCTATTTATTTTTAAAGGGGAAGGTGGTGGATGTGAACGGATGTTTTGGAATTGCCCAGGATGTAACCTCCCAAAAGGAGTCGGAGAATGCACTGGTGAACAGTGAACAAAAATTCCGGTTGCTGGCAGAAAATTCTGAAGATATCATCAGTGTACACGCAGCGGATGGAACTACCTGGTATCTGTCCCCTTCCTTAACACATGTCCTCGGATACGATGTGGAAGAAGTGATTGGAACCCCTGTTCTGGATTATGTGCATCCCGAAGACCGCCATAAATTTTCTAAACAGGACAGGGGCCCGGAACTCTTTTCGCAGGAATCGCTGATCATCCGGTACAGAGTTCGCAAAAAGGATAATACCTATCTCTGGCTGGAAACAATTATAAAACCCGTTATAGATCATAACGAAGTTATTAAACTGGTTTGTACATCCCGCAATATCACCGGGCAGCGCATTGCACAGGAAAAGCTGAAAAAGAAAGACCAGCTGTTGTATGCAGTGTCCCAGGCAACACATTTATTGCTGAGCAAAACGGATCTGAATCAGGCCATCGCCGCAGGTATTGAAATTCTGGGAACAAAAACACTGGTAGCAAGGGTATATGTTTTTAAAAACCGGCATGATGAGGCAACAGGTAAATGGTATACTTCCATTATAAACGAATGGAATTCCGCTGGAAATAAATCGAGGCTGAACGATCCTAAGATGTCCGACCTGAGCTTCGAGACGATTGAACCCATCATGCGGCCATTGACTGAACGACATCCCTTTGTCAGTTATCGTAGGAAGGAAACAGATGAACTTCTCCTTGGAATTTTTGACCGGCATCAGGTGGAAGCCACTTTATCCATTCCGATTTTTGTAAATGATTTCTTCTGGGGTTTCGTGGGCTTCGATGAATTAACACGGGACAAGGAATGGACCGAAGGTGAATTTTCCATTCTGCAATCTTTCGCTTCTTCTTTGAGCGCAGCAATCCAGCGTAAAAAAATTGAAGATGAACTAATCCAGGCAAAAGTACTCGCTGAAACGGCAAGTCGCACCAAGAGCGAATTCCTTGCGAATATGAGCCATGAATTACGTACACCGATGAATGGCATCATCGGATTTACCGACCTGGTGCTTACGACGGAATTGCAAAAATCTCAGCGTGATTACCTTAAGAATGTAAAGAAATCTGCTTATGGGCTATTAGAGATCATCAATGACATTCTGGATTTCTCCCGGATAGAAGCTGGCAAATTGCTGATCGACAATACCTTATTCAAGCTGGACGAACTCGTGGAGGAGACCATCGATATACTGACGCTAAAAGCATTTGAGAAAAAACTCGAAATGCTTTACCGGGTTGATCATGATATTCCTTCCCAGCTGATGGGTGACCCGGTTCGTATACGACAAATCATCGTGAACCTGCTGGGCAATGCGATTAAGTTTACGAAAGAGGGAGAGATATTTGTTTCAATCAGGAAACAGGGAGATTACTTTTTTCATGATGACAAAAAGTACTTGAATTTTATAATTGAGGTAAAAGATACGGGCATAGGTATAGCAAAGGATAAGCTGCAAAAAATATTTGAAAGTTTCACACAGGCAGACAATTCAACGACCAGGAAATATGGTGGTACAGGTCTGGGGCTTGCGATTTCAAAAAGTCTTGCTGAATTGATGCACGGTACTCTTACCGTTGAAAGTGAGGCGGGTAAAGGCAGCACATTTTCCCTCTGTATGCCACTGGAAATTGCGAACGATCAGCCCGAGATCCAGATTCAACCCAAACCACAGTTAAAAAAGGTACTGGTAGTGGATGATAATCTGACCAACCTCCAGCTGATGGAAGAAACATTGGGTTATTTCCAGATATATAGCGAGACTGCCTCAAACGGTCCGGATGCATTATTGAAAATTGAATCAGCATCATTATCCGGACAACCATTTGATTTAATTATCACTGATCATCATATGCCGGGCATGGATGGTATCCATCTTGTAAAGGAGATCAAGTCGACAATTCCCGGCGTCAGTCAACCCTTTATTCTGATGCTTTCTTCTCTGGAAAAAAATCTATACCAGTATGAAGCTGATAAATCCGGCATCAATAAATTTATTTCAAAGCCGGTCAAATTACATGAACTCAACAGTACATTATTATCGCTGTTCGAGAAGAACATGCAAAATGATTCCCTGCATCCTTCATTTGATTCCATTGAAAAAATTTCACAGGCAGCCAGCATTATGGTGGTGGATGATGATCCGATTAATATGTTGCTGATCTCCGAAGTACTGAAGAGAATGGGGTTTGATGTGATTCAGATGCAGAATGGAAAGGAAGTAATCGAAGCGTTGCCGCATTATGATCCGGTACTGATATTTATGGATGTGAATATGCCTGAGATGGATGGGTATACTACAACCCGAATCATTCGAAAAATGCAGACCGCACAATCAAAAATTCCAATCATTGCGCTCACAGCGGATGCCATGAAGGGCGATAAAGAGCGTTGCCTGGATTCAGGAATGAATAATTATGTTTCCAAACCGTTTAAAATGGAAGAAATAGAATCCGTATTGCGGGAGTATGTTTTATTGGTTTGACGGCTTAGGAGCCGAAGCTTTAGCGGCGGTTGACGGTTGACGGTTGACGGTTGACGGTTGACGGTTGACGGTTGACGAAACCAGCAATTAATCAAGGTAGTTAAAGTTCAGCACTTCCAGACTTCCAGACTTCCAGACTTCCAGACTTCCAGTCTTGTTAGTTTGCCGCGGTCATCGCGTTTAACTTTCGCTCACCTTCGTATACACTCAGTCTTACCTTCCAGATATTCGATTCTTTTTCCAGGGTGAGATCGATTTTCAGATTCTTCATTTCATTTACTGCAGGAAGCAATTCGAAACTGATCGAATTCATATTATGCATTTCTGTGGGTGTGAGGTATTGTGCATTGATGATAAAAGGTTTTTGTCCATCAATTCTGATGATGGTATTTTCTATCTGGTCATAAATCTCTTTAAACTTTGCACGGGCCTGCATAAAGTTGGGTGAATTGAAAGTCGTACAGTTCCAATCATACACTTCGTTATTGGCAACATTATATTTCCAGATGCTGCAGTAGCTGGCACCGGGAACAGAAATGGTTGATTTGTACTCGACCTTCTGTGCGTGCTGGCCGATCATATCGCCACGGATATTATGAAAGCGGTTTGGGAAATCGCGGATTACTTTTTCTAGTGCAACATTTGTCTTGTTGGAAAAAACATCGTCCTGTGAGAAAAGCCACGTTGCATTCAGCAACAAAGCAAGGGTTATCAATGTGCTTCTCATAGCTTTGGATTTGGGAACTAAAATATAACAAAAAACAGTGAGATGCAATAGGGAAAATACGGTTTTTCGCAAATGGTAGAACCGTAAAATCTTGGTTTTTATATTCCAGCGTTTATGAATAAAATCTGATGTTACGCGTTACGCTTAACTGAATAGGTACTCGACATCTTCACGGGAGAGGCTCTTCACAAATCCGTCGTCATCAGCAATCAGATCCTTTGCCAATAGACGTTTCCGGTCCTGCAATTGAAGAATTTTATCTTCAATGCTGTCCTTACAGATCATTCGGTAAGCAAAAATATTCTTGGTTTGCCCGATACGGTGCGTCCGGTCGATAGCCTGTTGTTCAACAGCCGGGTTCCACCACGGATCTACTATATATACATAGTCCGCTGCGGTCAGGTTAAGACCCACGCCCCCGGCTTTGAGTGAGATCAGGAAAACACGACAACTGTCATTATCCTGGAATTCGCGTATGGCCTTTTCGCGGTCTATTGCAGTGGTACTTCCGTCAAAATAAGCAAATGGGATTTCGAGTTCAATGAGTTTTTCTTTGATCAGGGCCAGCATACCAAGGAATTGGGAGAATATCAGGGCTTTATGGTTGCCGATATTTTCCGAAATTTCCCTTGCCAGCTCATCCAGCTTGATGGAATGGTTTGGATATTTATCCGTTTCATTTAAAATAGCAGGGGAATCACATATTTGCCGGAGTTTCATCAGACCCTGTAAAATGGTAAGTTGTGATTTCTGTATACCCTGGGATTCAATAGTGCCCAGAATTTTATCGCGATAATCATTCCGGTAAGCATCATACACTTTGCGCTGCTCTTCTTCCATTTCACAAAACAGAATCGTTTCTGTTTTTTCCGGAAGGTCCTTTGCAACCTGTTCTTTCGTTCTGCGAAGTATGAAAGGAAATAACAGTTTTCTGAGATGGTCCTTCCGGTCCGGTTCACCAAATTTATCAATCGGTATGGCAAATTCCTGCCGGAAAAATTCGATACTTCCCAACATGCCCGGGTTGAGAAAGTTCATTTGTGCAAAGATGTCAAAAGTATTATTCTGAAGCGGAGTACCGCTCATGCACAACCGGTGTTTTGCGCGCAGGAGGCAGGCGGCTTTCGTCACTTTGCTGGCAGGATTCTTAATGGCCTGCGATTCATCCAGCACCACATAATCCAGGGGAATATCCATCAGCAGTTTGATATCACTTCGCAGGGTACCATAGGTGGTGATGATGACTTGAAAATCATTCAGCGCTTCTTTATTTCTCAATCGTTCGCCACCGTGGTGAATCCGGTAGGTGAGGGTCGGGGCAAATTTCTTAATTTCATTTTCCCAGTTGAAAATAAGTGTGGTCGGGCAAACTACCAGGGCGCGCAGATGCCCGTAATGCTCTTTATAATGATGGAGAAAAGAAAGTGCCTGGATGGTTTTACCCAAACCCATGTCATCAGCCAGTATTCCCCCCCAGTTTACTTCATGCAGATAATTGAGCCAGTGAAATCCATGAACCTGGTAAGGCCGCAGGGTGTGCAGCAGATGTTCCGGCGGATCGATTTCTTTTATTTTTTTGAATTCCTTTAGCTGCTCATACTTTTTCTCCAGGTGGATGATCAGCTCTTCTTCATTCCGGTTTTCATATAATTCATCAATCACGCTCAGGTGATAACGGGATAAACGGAGCTCATTGCTTTTTCCTTCCCCCACCCGGAATAAGAGGGCATATCTTTTTACCCATTCGTCTGGCAAAACACCCAACGTACCATCGGTCAGCGGAACAAACTGTTGTTTATTCGCCAGTGCCTTCTTTACATCAGCGATGGATACTTTCTGGTCGCCAAATATGATATCCACCCGGGCATCGAACCAGTCGGTACTGCTGCTGATATGAATTTTGGTCTGCGGACGGGAAGTATTAAAACGGAAATTTTTCAGTGCTTCGAACCCTTGCACGGTTACCTTCATTTCCTGCATGGCATCCATAAACAGAAAAAACCAGTTATTCTTCAGCACATCGCTCCCGCGCAAAGCCAGTCCGGATGAACCCTGAGGCTGTATGAACTGGGAATGCAGGGATTGGAGTTGTGTTATGAAAGCGGTTTCTTTTTCCTTGTTGCGTTGGATAAGCAGCACTTTATCTCCATCCGGCACCAGGAGCTGATCTTTTCCGATGGACGTTGTTTCGAAACCCTTGTATGAAAAAACAGGCTGGAACAACAAGTAATCTCCCTTTTCCTGCAGCAGGACTTTTCTATCCGGATCCCCACTCTTGACTTCCCTGATCAGATCATTTTCAAATTCAACATGATATTCTTTCTGAAGAGGAATAACAAAGTTTCGCAATTGTGTCGGCCAGTCAGATTTGGAGATGGTCATCCGGCCATCCGTAAATTTTGAAATTACGGCAATATCCTCGGGTTTGTCCCAGAGATAAAGGCAATTGTTTATAAATAAAATAACCTGGCTGCTGCATTTATTTTGTGTGAGATCAATGGATTGTCCCGTGATGCGGGTATAAGCCTTGATTTCAATATTGTTTTTGATGGCAGACACCTTGAAAGAGGGACTTACCGGATCGGGTGACAGATTCACCGACTGCAGGTTAGAAGTCTTGAATGGCTTATGACCGTTCAGGAAAAAGATAAAAGGATTGTCGGAAAGCTCCGTAAAGAGCTTTCTGTAGCGTGGATGCAGATATTCTATAATCAGCGCCTTGGTGTCGTCGGGCAGTTCTTCTCCTTCCGTATGAATAATATTCTCCCACATCCCGCTGAAGGGTGAATTGCGATTGAGGTACTTATTTACTTCCTGTTCCTGCGTCTTCCGGAGGGAAAAAACCAATTGTCGATCCGCTTCATTTAATTTTTCTGAATTGACAAACTTTGCCAGCTCGAGTTTTTCAATCTTTCCCACATAAGCAGTTTGCTGATCGTTGCTTTCACCACTGATAGCGTCCAGCAGGAAACCAGGATATGACTCATGGTTGAAATTAAATACTACACCGAGCCGCTGGACTGAACCGGCTTTTTGTTCGGGTTCCAGCACTTCTTCGGCAACATCACTTTCAATTTCCGGTTTCGGCCTTGATAATGCGGCAGGATTCACACGTTTGATACTGGTATCCAGCACACGCAGAAAAGGTTTACCGTCTTTATAGGAAAACTCAAATCTGCCTTTGAGATCGTCATTCAAAGAATATCCGTATGCCTCAAGCAATTTGTTTTTCTCTTTATCCCAGTTCCGTATGCTGTCGAAATAATATGAACCATGCGCCTGTAATAGCTGGAGAAATAATATCACTTTGGGGAGGCAAAGCGGGTGATCTGTGTCGGGATAAGTGGAACTGGTGTCAAAATTTCTCTCTTCATTTTTCCTGATTACCACCGGATACTTTATGCCTTCAATTTCTATACTGGCTTTTACTGTTTCATCGGCTGCCAGTAATATACTTGCTTTTTTTGACTGTAAATATTTGCCTGCTTCCTCATATACTTCCCGGGAACAAAGTAAACGGAGCGTCTTCAGATCAATCGACTTCATCTTAATGACGGTATGTGACTGATCATACTGAATTTCCTCAGCCTTCAGCATATTCCGGTCCAACAGTTCCTGAAGCTGGATCAGCGCGGCTGCTTCATGACGGCAGATATCTCCCAGATTATAAGGACAGCTGCAACGGACGGATAGTGACTTTGCATCGCGGAATTTCTGAACAAAAACCTTGTAGTAGGTGGAATAGCTGTCATCCTTGATCCGGAAAGTTACAGTTTCGAAAAGCTCATCATATTCAATAAGCTCAACGTATCCAATGGCGTGAATCTTCTTACCCCGGCGGATAACTTCATCGGTTCCATTCGTGTAAACGTATTTAATAAGGTGCGGTAGGGCCATTCAACTTTTCTGTTTTCTACGTGCCTATACCAGAATAATTCAGTTCGGAAAAGGCTAATCTGCAAAAGTAAAGGAAAAATATTATGACTTGAAAGATTTGAAGCTTCTTTTCCCGCAGGCGTGCCAAAGTTCATCTGAAATGGCCTGGTTTACCCGTTAACCCGGACTTTTGATCGCATGGGCTGACCGGTGCAACCGGTTTTCACACCGTGCCGATTGACTCTCAGGCATCCATATCCGATGAATGACGTCTGGACCAGGGAACCGGTTAAAGTCAGGTTATATAAACTAAACTAACTTAATCCATAACGGTTTGGAATGCCTTTTGACAATATATCTTTGTACCCGTTACTTCGCAAACAGATCTTCATGATACGAAGCTTTTTATTATCGTTTATTTTTATCCATGCCTTTTTCTCCTTTGCCCATTCACAAAAGCTTCGGAAGGCTGACAAAGAGATCATTGCGGAACTGCAGACGGATATCAATTACTTAACAAATGATAAACTCGAAGGACGGCGGTCAGGGACCGCGGGGGAAAAACTGGCATCTGATTATATTATTGCAGATTTTGCGAAAGCCGGCCTGAAACCGATGGGGGATAGCGGTACGTGGCTCCAGCGTTTTGAAATATATGACGGAAGAGATATCAGCCGCAGTGTTTTTACAATAAATAATTCGGCCCTTCTCCTGAATACAGAATTTTTTCCCTTACCCTTCAGTGCCACCGGAAAAGTGGAGGGGTCGCCGGCTGTGGCGCTGCAGGAAAGCGGCTCTCCCTGGTTTTATGATTTGAAAGAAGCCATTGAAGCGCTCCAGTCCAACCCGCATTTTGATTTGAACAAATTTCTGCGGGAAAAAACAAAACAGTTTGCAGGAAAAGGCGCCAGCGCGGTGATATTTTACAACAGTTCGAAAACAGAGGATGGAATTGTATTTGATCCTGCTGAAGGAATCCGGGCGGAGAAAATTCCCGCACTCTATGTAACAAGAGCTGGCAGAAAAAAATACCTGAAAGACATTTCCCAAACACTGGATGTGGAAATTGATGTGCAGATGGAAGAAAGAAAAAGATGGGGCCATAATATCCTGGGCTACATGGATAATGGCGCGCCTTATACCGTTATCATAGGAGCGCATTACGATCATCTTGGTTTTGGGGAAGATGGGAATTCATTATATCGCGGAACGGAAAAAATGATTCACCCCGGTGCGGATGATAATGCAAGTGGTGTGGCGGGCATGGTAGAGCTCGCCCGGTTACTGAAAAAAACAAAGAATCCAAAAACAAATTATTTGTTTATCGCTTTTTCCGGTGAGGAATCGGGTCTGATCGGGTCAAAACACTTTACCGAATATCCAACCCTGCCTTTGTCGAAAATCAGCTACATGATGAACCTGGATATGATCGGCCGGCTGAATGATAGTACACATTCACTGACGATCGGTGGTTATGGCACATCGCCCCAATGGGCAGATCTGATCAACAGCGCAATGAATAAGAAACTATTCATTCTGAATGTGGACTCAAGTGGTACAGGTCCCAGTGATCATACATCATTCTACCTGAAAAGTATTCCGGTGTTATTTTTCTTTACCGGTATTCATTCCGATTACCATAAGCCAACCGACCAGGCAGATAAAATAAATTACCCGGGTGAGTTGCAGGTGATCAAATTGATTTATGCTATAACACAAAAGATGGATGGAACGAATAAACCGGTGTTCACAAAAACACGCGACAGGCAATTTGGCGTGGCACCTGCTTTCAATGTTACGCTGGGCATAATGCCCGACTATAGTTTTCCCGGCAGCGGTCTCCGCATTGATGCAATCAGTGAAGGCCGTCCGGCTGAAAAAGCGGGTTTAAGAACCGGGGATATCATTACCAGGCTGGGGGACTATTCCGTTATATCGCTGCAGACTTATATGGACGCACTTTCAAAATTTAACAGGGATGATCAGACGACCGTTGTATTTTTAAGAGGGAATGAAGAAATGAAAGCGGCCGTCCAATTTAAATAAGGATATGAAGTCTTTGAAGCTGGACATGGATAATATGGAGGGGGATTTTTTTGAATGTTCCCGGTTATTAGGTATCGTCGCGCCTTTAAAAGGATATCGTTTTTGCTGGCAACTGAATCGCCAGATGCGGCTTGATTTCCGCATTACCAACCAGATTGAAATTCCCATGATCCGGAAAAAGCGACAGTATTTTTTTACCGTATATGAATGTCCGGAGCCACATAAGACCCTCGTTCACTATCTCTACAATAATCAATTTGACGGTGAATTCTTATTGCCTCAATTCAGGCACCTTGATTTTTTCTGGCTGTTGAAAGGGGATGCTGTTTCTGATGAATTGATGATTGAAATGATGGATTCCATCAAATCCATTACGGGCGTGCAGATGGTAACCGAATTAACCCACACGAAAATTAAACACAGGGAGCACCTTATTTTCTAATTGTCAATTGTCAATTGTTAATTGTCAATGAGGTTGTGCTTTGTAATTAACAATTATCAATTGACAATTGACAATTATCTAGCTGTTCATACTGGCGAGAAACTCTTCGTTACTCTTAGTACCGCGCATGCGTTTCAGCAATTCATTCATGGCTTCTTCCGTGTTCATATCGTTGAGATAAACCCGAAGCAGGTTCATGCGCTGCAGAATCTCTCTTTCAAGTAAAAGGTCATCACGGCGTGTAGAAGAAGCAACCAGGTCAATAGCAGGGAAAATGCGGCGGTTGGCAAGACGCCTGTCAAGCTGCAATTCCATATTACCCGTTCCTTTAAATTCTTCAAAGATCACTTCGTCCATTTTGGATCCTGTATCTATGAGGGCTGTCGCAAGTATGGTGAGGGAGCCACCATTTTCTATTTTACGTGCTGCACCGAAAAACTGTTTGGGCTTCTGCATAGCATTGGCTTCCACACCACCACTCAATACCTTGCCTGATGAAGGAGCAACGGTATTATGTGCCCGGGCCAGGCGGGTGATGGAATCCAGAAGAATCACCACATCATGTCCGCATTCTACCAGACGTTTTGCTTTTTGCAATGCAACTGTAGAAACCTTTACGTGTTTTTCAGCCGGCTCGTCAAAAGTGGAAGCGATCACTTCGGCCCGTACAGAACGTTCCATGTCGGTAACTTCCTCCGGCCTTTCATCCACAAGCACAATCATCAGATAACATTCGGGATGATTAATGGCGATGGCGTTGGCAACGGCCTTCAGCAGCATGGTCTTGCCGGTTTTTGGCTGCGAGACGATCAGCCCGCGTTGTCCCTTGCCAATCGGGGTAAACAGGTCGATGATTCTGGTTGAAAAATCAGAAGGATTTACAAAAAGATTCAGTTTTTCAAAAGGGAAAAGCGGGGTCAGATAATCGAAAGGAACACGGTCCCTGACATCATCCGGAGATTTATTGTTGATAGTCTCCACTTTTAACAGGGCAAAATATTTTTCGCCTTCTTTCGGTGGACGAACGGAACCATAAACCGTGTCCCCGGTTTTTAAACCGAACAATTTTATCTGCGATGGCGAAACGTATACGTCATCCGGAGACGAGAGATAATTATAATCACTGCTCCGCAGGAACCCGTATCCATCGGGCATCATTTCCAAAACACCCTCTGCCTGGATTACGCCGTCAAATTCAATATTAAAAGTCTCATTACGGCGCGGCGGGTAAACTTTTTGCTGCTGGTCTCCATTTCCCGGGCGGTTTTGCTCAGGTGAAGAGCCACTCTCTTCACTGCTATTTTCCTGTTCGTTGGTCTGGCTGTTATTATTGTTGATATTTTCGGAACCGTCTGATTCTTCTGATTCCGCAGCATGCCGCTGATTCGCCGAATCCTGTCTCGGATGTACCGGCGGTTTATTAAATTCGACCGGTGCCGCTATTTCATGCTCCACTTCATCCTCCTTCTTGCGTAATTTTTTTACGATGGGCTTTTCTTCTTTCCTCTTAAGGTCTTTTCTTGGTTCCGGCTTTTTAAGTTTCGGGACCGGATCTCCGCTTTCTACAAAAGCCTCTTCACTTGAATTGGAGGTTGTTGTCTTTACAATGCGTTTGCGCTTGAGTCCGCTGTCTGCGCCATCTGATTTTTCACTCGGTGTGAGCGCCTGTTTATCCAATATCTTATAAACGAGTTCCTGTTTATCTAATTTTTTGGAGTTGGGGATCTTCAGCTGCTCAGCAATATCGAGCAGTTCGGGAACGAGCATGTCGTTTAGTTGGAGAATGTCGTACATAATAAAACTTGAGAATTACGGCAGTTAGAACTGACCTGTAGGAAAAGAATTTGTGAATGTATATTGATTAAAGACGAGCGGAATGACTAAAACTGACGGTTGCGAGCAAAGGATAAGAAACGAATCAGCCTGATTCCAATGCAATGATAATATAAAAACGGAAAATCTAAAAAAATATTTCAAGGATTATCTTTGCCGTCTTTATTCACTCGCAAGTTTAAAATATCTAATGTTTAACAAACGCACCAAAATCAGGGAAGCGCTCAGGATGCCGGCCGGATCGTCTGATATAACAGTCATGGGATGGGTCAGAACCCTTCGTAACAACCAGTTTATTGCTTTAAATGACGGTTCCTCCAACGAAAACCTGCAGATTGTTCTTGAATTAGGTCTGTTTGATGAAAAACTGTTAAAGAAGATTACCACAGGAACTTCCATCCGGGCTGTGGGAAAGCTGGTGGAATCTCCGGGAAAGGGTCAACTCGTTGAGCTAAAAGCCAGCGGGGTTGAGATCCTGGGATTATGTGACACAGAAAAATTTCCTCTCCAGCCGAAAAAGCACAGCCTTGAATTTCTCCGGGAAATAGCCCACCTGCGGTTCCGGACTAATACATTCGGTTCAGTGTTTCGCGTTCGTCATGCACTGGCATTCGCCGTACACCAGTTTTTCAATGAACGCGGGTTCGTTTACCTCCATACGCCCATCATTACAGCTTCAGACGCCGAGGGTGCCGGTGAAATGTTTAAGGTGACGACTCTGCCATTTGATAATACACCCCGCGATGAACAGGGATTGGTGAATTTTAAAGATGATTTTTTTGGAAGGGCTACAAATCTTACGGTAAGCGGGCAACTGGAAGGGGAGCTGGCTTCGATGGGATTTTCAGAGATATATACTTTTGGCCCTACATTCAGGGCAGAAAATTCAAATACGACCAGACATCTGGCTGAATTCTGGATGATTGAACCGGAAGTGGCATTTAACGACCTGGAGGATAACGCGAACCTGGCAGAGGCATTTGTTCGATACCTGATAAACTATGTTTTGAAAAATAACCGGGAAGACCTGGAATTCCTCGACCAGCGTCTGGCGGAAGAAGAAAAACAAAAGCCGCAAAATGAACGCAGCGAAGCCGGACTGATTGAAAAGCTGGAATCTGTTGCCAGCCAGGATTTCGAACGAATCACGTATACCCAGGCCATTGCGATCCTGCTTGATTCGCCGGCTTATAAAAAGAAGAAATTCAAATATGAACTATTCTGGGGTGCAGATATGCAGAGTGAACACGAACGGTATCTCGTGGAAAAGCATTTTAAGAAACCCGTTATTGTCACTGACTATCCAAAAGAGATCAAGGCATTCTATATGCGTCAGAATGAAGATGGCAAAACAGTAGCGGCCATGGACATTCTGGCGCCGGGTATTGGTGAGATCGTAGGCGGATCACAAAGAGAAGAAAGACTCGATGTGCTGGAAGCCCGGATGACGGAAATGCATATTCCCATAGAACAAATGTGGTGGTACCTGGATTCGCGCCGTTTTGGAACAGTCCCGCATGCAGGCTTCGGATTGGGCTTTGAGCGTATGGTTCAGTTTGTAACCGGAATGACCAATATCCGCGATGTGATCCCCTTTCCGCGCACTCCAAAGAACGCCGAATTTTAAGCAGGATGCAGGAGGCTGGATGCAGGACGCAAGCGGAAGGACGCAAGCGGCAGGACGCAAGCGGCAGGACGCAAGCGGCAGGACGCAAGCGGCAGGACGCAATACGATTCGCCTGTCTGATTTTCGAATCACAACTGAATTTACACCTATCTCATCCTCACCCTGCCTCCTGCGTCCCGCCTCTTGCGTTCTGCCCCGTTCTCAACCTTCGCTCAACCTTCGCTCAACCTTCGATCATAGGCCCATTTTTAAGATAAATCAACTAAGGTTGAGCGGTAGTTGAGCGGAGGGTATACTTAGTCAGAGATATTCCGTCCATCATTAAATATAACCGTCTTACATTTTATTTCCCCGTGTCATGAGCAATCAGCAAAATGTAAATGGCTAATAATCAAATACATACGATTCATAGCTTCGAATATTATGGAAAGTATTGACCTTTCTATGGTACTTTGTTTTGCATAGTACTAAATAACTCCTTATATTTGCATCGTGAGTGGGAATCACTCAATAAAAAGTCAAGACCATGAACATAGAAAATACACAGAGCCAGATGCGCAAGGGCATACTGGAATTCTGTATTCTTTCCATCATCCGGCGCGGAGAGGCTTATCCTTCTGATATCGTTGAAGAAATGAGATCAGCCAATCTGAATATCCTGGAAGGCACTCTATACCCTTTGCTCACGAGGTTGAAAAATGCAGATATGCTCACCTACCGCTGGGTGGAAAGCAATTCCGGCCCCCCTCGTAAGTATTTTTCCCTGACCGACAAGGGACTGGCATTTTACAGGGAACTGGAAACAACCTGGAAAGAACTCGCCAACGCAGTGGATGCCCTGGCAAGCAAAACAGAAATAAGAGCAGAGAATCCATAAACAACCTTAACAATCTCCAAATAAGCGAACAATGAAAAAGATTATCAATATAAATTTTCACAGCCGGGTAATCCCGATTGAAGAAACAGCATATGATATATTGCGCAAGTACGTTGACAGTCTGAAAAAGCATTTTGCAGACGAAGAAGGTGGTGATGAAATCGTAAATGATATTGAAAACCGCTTTGCAGAACTTTTTTCAGATCGCCTTAAAAAAGGCGCAACCTGTATCACAGATGCTGACGTAGAAGAAATTATTACAAGCATGGGTCGTCCGGAAGATTTCGATCAGGACGAAACCAGCAATAAAAACGGTAATAGCAGCCGTAATTCATCTTCTTTCGCAGAAGAAGCTGCAGCAGATGAACCGCGCCGCCTGTATCGCTCTGAGAACGATAAAATGCTGGGCGGTGTTTGTGGCGGTCTTGCAGCTTATCTGAGAATTGATCCTTCCGTAGTGCGTATTATTTATGCACTGCTCATCCTGGGAAGTTTCGGTACAGCATTGCTGTTATATATTATTCTCTGGATAGCCCTCCCACCAAAGTCTATGGTTACAAAAATCAGAAAAAGACTTTTCAGGGATCCGGACCACAAAGCGATTGGAGGTGTAGCCAGTGGGTTGGCGGCTTATTTTAATATCGAAATATGGATTCCCAGACTGATATTTTGCTTACCACTGATCGGTGGTGTAATTACATCGATATTCCGCCATGCAACATGGTTTGATTACGAAGGTCCCGTTTTTCTGGGAGGTTTTGGCGGAACATTATTCATCACATATATCATCCTCTGGATCGTGTTACCTGAAGCGCAAACGGCATCCGATAAACTCGAAATGCGTGGAGAAAAAATTGACCTGGAGTCTATCAAAAACACCATCAAAAGCGACCTGGAAGGGTTCAAACAAAAAGCAACTGTGGTAGGGGAAGAAATGAAAGTCAAAGCTGAAGAGTTCGGCGCTGAAGTAAAAAGAAAATCCGGTAGCTTAAAAAAAGAGATTTCATCAGTAAATATTCCCCGGCAGGGAATCGGCCATGCGATCGGCGTACTTTTTAAAGCTTTCTTCTTATTTATAACCGTAATCATAACTTTCGCACTGGTTGCTGCCCTGATCGGTGTAATTTTTTCCGGAGGTGTAGTGCTCCCGCTAAAAGAATATTTCATCCATGGTTTCTGGCAGAATATCATGGCCTGGTCCGTGCTCTTGTTTTTTCTGATACTTCCGGTGGTTGGTTTGTTGACATGGCTCATACGCCGAATCATTGGCGCCCGTAGCGGCAGCAACTATCTGGGATATACGTTTGGGAGTCTTTGGGTGATCGGACTGATCAGCCTGATATTTCTCATGGCATCCTTTGGCAGACATTTCAGCACTCCTTCATCACTTGACGACAAAATAGAATTGACCGCACCTGTGAATGGCAGGTTAATAGTGAAAATGGACGATTCAAAACCCTATTATATTGATGACTCCGACGACTGGATGGGTATGAACTGGCGTCACAGGGGCCCTTTCTTTGGGCTGACAGATGACAGCCTCACATTGAACACAGTCCGTATCGATATCATCAAAAGCAATGATAGTGCATGGCACCTGGAACGCGTAAGACGGAGTCTGGGGAATAACACTGCAGAGGCCAGGAGTCTCGCATCACAAATCAATTTTCCGGTTGAACAGAAGGACAGCGTGCTGAGTCTTTCCCGTGGATTTGCTATAACACCCAGGCAACAGTTTCGCAATCAGAAAGTACTGCTTGTAATCGAAGTGCCGGTCGGCAAAAAAATACTGATGAAAAGAAACCTGGAAGATTATAAATGGTTCTCTATAAACAGAAAACGCTGGGGAAATAATGGAATTAACATTGAATGGGATGACAACGATAATGACTATGCAAATTCCTGGACACCGGAAGTTGAATATGTGATGACCGAAAACGGATTGGAAAGAACCGGTAAAAATTTCCAGGACAATAACGGCAATGAAGAACAGAATCGGAATGCGTTACCAGACAGCAGCCAGAAGAAAAATCCAAACGGCGATTACCGTTATCATAAACCGAAAACAACCCGGAATTTAAATGCACCGGCCAATGAAAAGAATCCTGAAGACAAGGATGTTGAATCCACTGAGTCCAGTGCTACCCTGGTTTTACTGACCAACCTCAGTTAGACTGGATGATAGAATAGACAGATGGTCCCGGCCATGCCGCCTTTGGCGGAACAGCCGGGACCATATTATTATTGGTTGCCAGCAGCGCAAGTTTTAATTTCGCGCTCGGTTTCTTAAACTACAAACGGTTATGAAAATCACACCCTTTACGAATAAACACCTTGAACTGGGTGCAAAAATGGCTGAATTCGCCGGATATAATATGCCGATCAGTTATTCAGGCATCAATGATGAACACCTGGCAGTTCGGAACAATGCGGGCGTTTTTGACGTGAGTCATATGGGAGAATTTATTCTCAAGGGACCCGGCGCTCTCGATTTGATACAGAGTCTGACTTCCAATGATGCTTCTAAAATGACCGAGGGCCAGGCGCAATACAGTTGTCTTCCAAATGCAACAGGAGGTATTATTGATGACCTGCTTGTTTATTGCATAAAAAAAGATGACGTATATATGTTGGTGGTGAATGCAGCAAACATTGAAAAAGACTGGAACTGGATCAAAAAAAATAATACCGAAGTAAAGCTGGAAGACATCTCTTCCAAAACCTGTCTGCTGGCCGTCCAGGGACCCAATGCAACAAAAATATTGCAGCCCCTGACATCCATGGATCTGATGAACCTTAAATATTACAATTTTGTAAAAGGCCATTTTGCGGGAGTTGACAATGTTCTGGTCAGTGCAACCGGTTATACGGGCGCCGGAGGAGTTGAAATTTATTTTGAAGACAAAAACAACGCGGCTGATAAAATTTGGGAGGCTATTTTTAACGCAGGGAAATCATTTGGAATAAAACCGGCAGGTTTGGCTGCCCGCGACACCCTGCGATTGGAGATGGGTTATTGTTTATATGGGAATGATATTAATGACAGCACTTCTCCGTTGGAAGCGGGATTGGGATGGATCACGCGTTTTACAAAACCTTTTGTGGGCCGTGAAGTGATAGAGGAGAAAAAGAAGAAGGGCATACAAAAAAAACTGGTTGGATTTGAAATGCTGGAGAAAGGTATTCCACGGCACGGTTATGAGATCAAAGATTTTTCCGGAGCTGTGATTGGAGAAGTAACTTCCGGAACACAATCGCCTTCTTTGAACAAAGCCATCGGTCTGGGTTACGTGCGGGATACTTTTTCAAATGTCGACGCAAAAATTTATATTAAGGTCCGGGATAAACTTTTACAGGCCCGTGTTGTCAAACTTCCGTTTCTTTCTTAATACGGCTGCTGATTCAGAATTTGGAGATGAATATTTATTGAATTTATTGTAACTGATGCCGAACACCAAGCCCTTTTTATATACTTCTCTTTCTCCCGCTTTGTTACATTTATATAATGTATCCCAGGCAACGGTTGTAATAATTGACGTGCTGCGTGCCACTTCCACCATTGCAACAGCCTTATACAACGGAGCAAAACACATTGTACCCGTTGACAGTGTTGCAAAATGTATCGAACTGGGACGTCAGATCAATTGTATCACTGCCGGAGAAAGAGACGGAAAGATTGCGGAAGGACTAAGCTATGGGAACTCGCCATTTGAATACAGCCGTGAATTTATCGAAGGAAAAATCCTGGTACTCACAACAACCAACGGTACCCGCCTCCTGCATATGGCGCTGGACAAAGGCGCCCGGGAAATTGTTACCGGCTCTTTCGCAAACCTGAACGCCGTTACCGAATATCTGCTGCAGCAGAAAAATAATGTTATTCTTGCCTGCGCCGCGTGGAAGGACCGTATAAATATCGAAGACACATTATTTGCCGGCGTTATCATTAAAAAAGTCCGGGATTATTTTAATATAGAATGCGATGCCTCTCATACTGCAGTTAATCTTTATGAGAAAGCTGGTGGCGATTTATTTGCATTTTTGAAGGAAAATAATGCTTCGCATTTCAAACGCCTGATGGCATATGGACTGGAAAAAGATATACGCTACTGTCTCGAACCCAATCAGGCCAACGTATTGCCGATATATGAAGCAGGTAAATTGAAAATTTACTGATTCATCTCCCACACATTCATTTTTCTTTCAAATACTTCCAGGGGTAAACATCCGTCACTCAAAACCTCGTCATGGTAAGCAGCGATATTAAATCTGTCACCTAATTCATTGGCAAAACGCGTTCTCAATTCGCGGATCATCATCGCCCCCGTTTTGTAACTGAGAGCCTGACCCGGAATGGCAATATAACGTTCTATTTCTGCCGTGGCGCCCTGTTCACTGATAGGCTCGTTATCCATCATGTATTTGATGGCCTGTTCCCTCGTCATTTTTTTCAGGTGCATACTCACATCCACAACCAGCCGAATAGCCCGGTGCATCTCATCGCCCAATGCACCCATATACTGAATAGGGTCGGTATACAAGCCCAATTCCTTACCCAGCGATTCTGAATATAATGCCCATCCTTCACCATACGCGCCATACCAGGCAAACCTTCTGAATTTTGGAAGCAGGGTGTCTTCCATCTGTAAAGAATTTTGATAATGATGACCGGGAATAGCTTCATGCAAAAACAGAGATTCCATTCCGGAAGAGACATTAAACTTACGGGCATCAAGGATTGGAACATAAAACACACCAGGTCTGCTTCCGTCCGGATCTCCGGCTATATATTCTGCACTGGCACTGGCTTCACGAAAAGCTTCTGTCTGACGGATCTCAAACTTCATTTTTGGTGTGCGGCCAAAAAGTTTTTTAAGATTCGGATCAATGGTTGCCTGGATTTTTCTGAAAGCATTCAAGACTTCCTCCGGAGACTTATAAGGTGTGAATCGGGGATCCGTTTTTAAGTAGTTAAAGAACGCCGGGAGGTCGCCCTGGAATCCGGTTTGGGTTTTCACCAGTTCCATTTCGGTATGAATTCTTTTTACTTCTGAAAGTCCGGTCTGGTATATTTCTTCCGCTGTCTTATTGGTCGTTGTCCAGTAACGAATCAGGTAATTATACAATTTAACGCCATCTGGTAAATCATCGAATCCAATGCTGCTGCGACTTTTGGGAAGGTATTCGTTTTGCAGGAATGCAGCCAGTTTCTCATAAGAAGGTATCAGGGTTCCGGTAATCAGTCCGGTCATCTGAGCAGATATTTTTTGTTTATCCTCACTGCTGAATGAAACAGGTATTAATTTAATAGGTGTATAGAATATATTTTTTGCAGTGTCTGTTGTCGCCATGTCCCGCATTTCCGGAATCATTTTTTCCACAAGACATCGGGGAAGAATATACCCGTTCGACAATCCTCTCCTGAAGTAAACGATGGCACTGTCAGCCCAGGCCTGGAATTTCCCGGCTCTTGCGATCCAGTTATGATAATCCCCGGCCGTTTTAAATGGTTGTATACCGGTGCCGCTTCCCATCTGGCCCAGGAACAGCGGAATGCCTTCAAATTGATTAAAGGGCATATACTGGACATTGGGCATCGTGACATTGTTTATGGCCAGGTGCAGGTCAATCCCTTCAAGATCCATTTTCAGTTCCCTAAGAAGAACATCGTAGCTGATCTGGTCATTCTTGTTGAGTTGGTCCCTGTCAAAAACGACTATTTTATTTAAATAACCGCCAAAGAAATTTCGCAGGGTATCGAGATAACCATCCGTAAAATCCACAGGCAGCTGATCGTTATAGCGTTGATCACCGTTTTGCGTTGCTTCCACGGGGAAATATTTCATCCGGTCGTTATAATAATCATTGAGAACCTTCCCAAAGTCTTTATTATCAGGTATTGACCGGTCGGGATGCATGAGTTTACAGGAAGAAATAACACAGGATATAAATAGAAACATGTATACAAAAAATTTCATGCAAATAAATTTGGGAGCTAAAGCTAAGCAATTCATTAACTAAGGAAATAATGTCAAAATAATTTTAAGTACAGAAATGCTTGGAATTTATTTTTTCACATATCTTCGCCGGACTAAACTGCTTGCTACCCGTATTTTCCTACCTTATGCATCCCTATATCGTATTCATCAAAACTGTATTTATCAAGTAAAAAGTGCACTACCAGCGGATTGGTACAACAATTGCTGTGTGCGTTATATATTTTTAAGTATATCGATTATTAATTAACTCTTCTTAAAATGATTCTTATGAAGCTTAGGTACATTCTACTTTTCTCTGTTTCGTCACTGTTGATGTTCTCCTGCGTGAGCACCAAAAAATTTAAAGAAATGCAGGCCAAAATGCAGGCCCGCTTTGATTCTTTAAGCGCTGAATATGCAAAACTTCAGGGTGAATTGAAGACATGTAACGACCAGACTGCAAGCCTTACGTCTAAGAACACAGGCTTACAGGGACAAATAGACGAATTAAACAAACAAGTTGCTTTCCTGAAGGAAAACAATACGGCTGCCCTGAAATCACTGGAGGACATGTCAGTAATCTCAGGTTCACAGGCTGAAAGCATTAAGAAATCGCTTGAGAATATTGGAGCGAAGGATGCTTACATCCGCGATTTGCAGTCTGCAATGGCACACAAAGACTCTATGAACATGGCACTCGTTATGAACCTCAAGGGTGCTGTTGGAAACGCCAATGATTCCGATGTAAACATCAAAATCGAAAAAGGTGTTGTTTTCATCGATATCTCCGACAAGATGTTATTCAACAGCGGAAGCTTTACCGTTTCAAAAAATGCAAAAGGCGTACTTGCGAAAGTGGCTGCAGTGTTGAAGAATCAGCCAGATGTTGAATTCATGGTTGAAGGAAACACCGATACGAAACCCTATAAATCTGGTGTTTTAATGGACAACTGGGATCTGAGTGTTAAACGTGCAACTTCTGTTGTTCGCATTCTGGATAAAACATATGGCATACCACCTGCAAAGATGACCGCAGCTGGTCGTGGCGAATTTGTTCCATTAATGCCGAATGATACAAAAGAAGGCCGTGCAGCTAACCGCCGCACAAGAATCGTGATTCTCCCACTGTTGGATCAGTTCTTCAATCTGCTTGAGACTAAAAAAAGCTAAACCTTTTTTCATACGAAATCATTTTAGAGGTCCCCATTTTTGGGGACCTTTTTTTGTTACGCCGTTAAATTATCAATTTCACATAAGTGTGGTGAATGCGTAAGGGCAGAGAATGTAAGAATTCAAAATGATCCCGCACGTGCGGAATGGAGATGAGATGCGGAAATTACGGTACCGCATAAAATACGGTTACACACTAAATAATGTGGGAGTACGATGTGAAAATAAGATGTGAAAATTTGAGTTGGGAAATAAAATTTTAGTATCCTCTCACATTTTTCCCTTCCATGTAGTTGATAAATGCCCGGTTGACGACTTTGTTACCGCCGGGTGTGGGATAGTTGCCTGTGAAATACCAGTCACCGGTATTGGTCGGACAGGCTTCGTGAAGGGATTCGATTGTCTGATATATCACCTGGACCGGTGTAGTGATATCAGGCGGAGTAATCAGTTCTGCTATTTTATCAGAAATTTCCTGGGTGGTAAACGGTTTGTAAACCTGACGCACGATATTCTCTGTGTGCAGTTGTCCCAAACGTTCCAGTTCCTTGCAATGATCGTACATATCAGTCAGGCACTTTTCCTTTTTTCGTTCATGCATGAGCGTTATAGCTGCGCGGAAAGCAATAAAGTCACCCAGTTTGCTCATATCGATCCCATAGCAGTCAGGGTAACGGATCTGCGGAGCAGAAGAAACAATAATTATTTTTTTTGGCTCGAGCCGGGCAAGCATGCGCACGATACTCTCCCGCAAAGTAGTTCCACGTACGATGGAATCATCAATCACCACCAGGGTATCCACATCTTTTTGCACGGTACCATATGTAATATCATAAACGTGCTGGACCATTTCATTACGGCTGGAGTCGGCAGTAATGAATGTTCGCATCTTGACGTCCTTGGTTGCAATTTTCTCAATCCGGATTTTCCGGTTGATCATCTGAGAAAGTTTTTCTTCCGTCAGGTCATTTCCCCAGGACATGATCCTGTCGATCATGACTTTTTTCAGGTAATCATCAAGCCCCTTCCACATACCATAGAAAGCAACTTCGGCCGTATTAGGAATAAAAGAAAATATACTGTTTTTCAAATCGTGATTGACAGAATTCAGAATCTGCTCGCTCAGGTGATAACCAAGTGCAATTCTTTCCCGGTAGATCTTTTCATCACTTCCCCTGGAAAAATAAATTCGTTCAAAACTACAGGCACGGCGTTCTTTGGCGGGAATAATTTGTTCTACTGAAAACCGGCCGTCTGATTTTGCAATCAGGGCAGTACCGGGCATCAATTCCAGGACTTCATTTTCTCCCACATTAAAAACGGTGCGAATGGCAGAGCGTTCGGAGGCGGCAATGATGATTTCATCATTTGCAAAATAATACGCCGGACGTATTCCGTGCGCATCACGGAATACGAATCCGTCACCGTTACCTACCAGCCCGCCAACCGTAAATCCGCCGTCGAATAAGGGAAGCGCTTTTTTCAGTACCCTTTTCAAATCCAGTTCTTCAGGTCTATTTTCATCTGCCAGCACGATATAATGATGTATTACTTCCATCATGGCCGCCAGGTCGCTCTGTTTCTGAAATTCACCGGGCTCAATATTTATCAATGCGAAAAGTTCGTCTGTATTTACCAGGTTGAAATTGCCGGCCAGTGCGAGATTGCGGGCGGGGATGGTGTCTCTTTTTATAAAAGGATGACAGAATTCAACATTATTTTTACCCTGCGTTCCGTACCGCAAATGTCCGAGCAGAAGCTCACCCATGACAGAGATATGGCCTTTTAAAAGTCCCGGATGTTTGATAATATCAGGTTGGTATTTTTCAAGGTCTTTTACTTCGTCATTAATCTTTGAGAATATATCGGCAATCGGCTGGTTATTGTTGCTGCGTATGCGGTGTAGAAATGGATGGCCGGGTTCTATATTCAGCTTTACGGAAGCAACACCCGCACCGTCCTGACCACGGTTATGTTGTTTTTCCATGAGCAGGTAGAGCTTATTTAAGCCATACAATGCCGTACCATATTTCTGGAGATAAAAGGAGAAAGGTTTACGAAGTCTGATGAATGCCAATCCGCATTCATGTTTTATTTCGTCGCTCAATTTTTACTTTTTAGTGACGTCGCCAGGGGCGCCGTCTAATCGAAAGTGAAGCGCAAAGTTAGCTCATTTTAAACAAGTTTGGAAGACTGGAAGACTGGAAGTATGTAAGTGCTGAATTTTAAGTAAAATAATTAGCCGCTAACTCCATAAAGGACTAATAACCAACGGTCATCGGTCATCGGTCATCGGTCAACCCCGCATTTCGCGGGGCAAGCCGTCAACCGGCAACGGTCATCGATCTAAATCACCACAGAACTGTTATTCATGAAGTGAATCAGGGAAGCTGCATTTTTCAGTTTCAGCTTTTTAAGAATATTATGACGGTGTACTTCCACTGTTTTGATGGAAATTTCAAGCTTCGTTGATATATCCTTGGATGAATTGCCCTGACGGATCAGATTAATCACATCCATTTCCCTTTCGGTCAGAGTATTAACTGCGGTATTAGTAGCCTGATCCTCACTACTGTCCGCAATCAGATCTTTTATCTCCTCGCATACAAATTTATTTCCTTTTGACACTTCCAGAATAGCGGTTACCATTTCTTCACGGGATGAATTTTTGGTAACATAACCGCTGGCACCAAACTGGAGCATTTTCTTGGCAAAAGCGGGCTGAGAATGCATTGTAACACCGATTACACGGGTTTCAGGTGAAAGCTCCCGGATCTGCCGGGTGGCCTCAATGCCGGAAAAGGGAACCATATTGATATCCATCAGCACGACATTCGGATGAATTTCTTCAGT
>JABDFX010000035.1 GCA_013286315.1 Bacteroidota bacterium
CCGTCATTTTCAAACGGCCAGATTCATATAGAGGATTCGTCTGTTGTGAAATCTGATTCCGGTCTGTATGCCATTGCTGTTACAAAAAATCATGCGCTGGTTTATGAACATTATTTTAATCAAAAATCGCCGGCAGAACTTTTTAAAGATCAGTCGCTGACCAAGGGCATTATGTCCATCCTGACGGGTATTGCGATTGACAAAGGATTTGTTTCATCACTGGATGAAAAAATCATCCGGTTCTTTCCGGAATTAAAACAGGATACGGACCGGAGAAAACAAACGATTACCATCCGCCAGATTATGAATCAGGCATCAGGTCTTTATCACGAAGACCCCACCCGCCTTGATAAATATCTGTCTTTGCCCGATCCCTCATTATATACCATTCAACAACCTTTAATTACAAATCCCGGCAGCATCTTTCACTACAGCAACGCCGCCTCTCATTTGCTATCCGTGATCATATCAAAAGCCTGCGGTTTGTCCACACTGGAATTTGCGAACAAATATCTTTTTGGGCCCATGAAAATCGAAAGGGTTGAGTGGATGAAAATGAATGACGGTTACTATGATGGAAGCGGATTGCTCAGTATCCGGTTGTCCGTTACCGATATGAACCGGATCGGCGTGCTGTTGCTGGATAGCGGCCGTTATGGCGGAAGACAAATTGTTTCCGCCTCTTATGTTCAGCAGTTATTAAATCCTGATCGCCGGTATCATACCGACTGGGGATTTCCCGGATCCGAATATGCTTTGTGCTGGTATCATAAGAATTACAGGGGTATCATGATTGTTTACGGTCTTGGATGGGGTGGCCAGTTTAATTTCATCATTCCATCCCTGCATGCCGTAATTACTGTAAACGAAAGCGTACAGGATATTACGGCCATCAGGCAAAGTATTTTATTTCAGGAAAAAATATTCCCGATGATTCTGAGCGCACTGGAACGGTCGGAGAATTGAAAGGAAAAAAAACCTGAAAATATTCCTACGCTTTACCCCTGCCTTTTGACACTTACACTTTACACTTTATACACTATGCGTTACGCGTTAAGCGTTACGCGTTAAGCGTTACGCGTTAAGCGTTACGCGTTACGCCCAAAAAGCCCACCTGCAGGTGGGCTTTTTGCTGGCATATAACTTGCAAAAGCGTGGTTGTTTAAATTAATCTGTATGAAAAATTCCTTATGCCGCCTGATCTGTCTGATCTTTCTGATTTCCCTGTCTTCTGTAAGGGCGATGGCCCAGACGACGGATAAAGCGAATTCTTCCATGCCAGGGCGTGTATCCGGATATAACAGTCATGTAAACAATCAGAATAACTGGGGTCTGTTTGGGATCATCGGTGTGATTGCCCTGGCGGGATTAACCAAACGAAACGTCGTACAAAAAAATTAAAACGAGCTCGGGTTTATAAAATTAAATTGACCCGGTATTTTCTCCCAAATATAACGGTCGTGCCGTTCTGAGTAAATATTTCCCCGTAATGGAATCGGTTACCCGTGACGATCGCTGGATCGGATTAAAACTATATATTTATCGCACAAAAAAATTTAATGAGACGAGAGAAACCGGAAGTTTTTCCAAAATGCAAAACCGGTGTTGACGGACTGGATGAAATTACCGGCGGCGGTTTTCCAAAAGGGCGCCCCACGCTGATCTGTGGCAGCGCCGGTTGCGGCAAAACACTGATGGGCATTCAGTTTCTGGTGAAGGGAATTACTGATTTCGGGGAACCCGGTGTATTTATGAGTTTTGAAGAATCAGCCCGGGACCTTGCCCAAAATGTTCGCTCCCTGGGATTTGATCTGGATAAGCTGATCAGTCAAAAAAAATTGAGAATTGATCATATCCGGATTGAGAAAACCGAGATTGAAGAAACGGGTGACTATGATCTGGAAGCCCTTTTTATCCGCTTAAATCACGCGATCGATTCGATTGGCGCCAAACGGGTTGTGCTCGATACCATTGAATCCCTTTTTGGCGGACTTGATAATGCTACCATTCTGCGATCGGAGATCAGGCGGTTATTCCAGTGGCTAAAAGATAAAGGTGTAACGACCATCATTACAGGCGAAAGAGGGGAAAGTTCCCTCACCCGCCAGGGTCTGGAGGAATATGTATCCGATTGTGTAATCCTGCTTGACTTCCGCGTGATCGATCAGATTGCCACGCGACGCCTGCGGATCGTGAAATACCGGGGATCTACCCATGGAACCAATGAATATCCATTTTTGATAGATGAAACGGGTATATCGGTCCTGCCGATCACCTCACTGAAGCTGGAACATAAGACTTCGACCGAACTGTTGTCATATGGCCATGCCGGCCTGGACAAATTATTTGAAAAAGAAGGATTTTACAGGGGAACCAGTGTACTCATCACGGGCACGGCCGGCACTTCGAAGACCACGCTGGCATCCTATTTTGCATTAAGCAGTTGCCAGCGTAAAGAATCCACCCTTTTCTTTTCTTTTGAAGAATCTCCGGATCAGCTCGTGCGCAATATGAAGTCGGTCGGTATTGATCTGAAGTCCTATCTAAAATCCGGTTTGCTTTTTATTCATTCCTCCCGGCCATCGTTGCAGGGGCTGGAAATGCATTTGCTGGTTTTGAATAAACTGATCCGGGAACTAAAACCCAGGACGGTCATCATCGACCCGATCAGCAGCCTGGTAACGGTTGGCAATACAAGTGAGGTCCGGGCCATGCTTGTGCGGCTGATGGACATGTTGAAAGTAAATCAGATCAATGCCCTGTTTACCTCTTTAACGCATGATGGATTTAGTGATTTCAATGACGTGACGGTGGATGCCGTATCCTCACTGGCAGATACCTGGATCCGCGTTTCGAACGATGAAAAAAAGGATATCCGCTCCCGTAACCTGAATATTGTGAAATCCAGGGGCATGGGTCATTCCAACCAGGTACATGAATTTACCATTGAAGGAAAAGGAATAAAAATAAAAAAGTCAGATTAACAGTTTTGAATTCTTATGCCAAAAGAAATCTGGGAACTCCGGTTATACATAGCAGGTCAGACACCAAAATCCGTTCTAGCGCTCAAGAATATAACAAAATATTGCCGGGAACACCTGGAAGGAAAATATACGATTGAGATCGTGGACCTGTTGGTCAATCCGCGCCTGGCCGAAGGGGATCAGATATTTGCGATACCGACCCTGGTACGAAAATTTCCGGTACCTCTGCGTAAGATCATCGGCGATCTCTCGAATGAGGAAAAAGTGCTGGTCGGATTGAATATCCGTCCGGCTGCAGTAAAAAAAACCAGCTGATGAAAAAAAATCTGCCACTCGTGATTTCGGACAATAAACTGGTTTTGCAGCTGTATGTTTCCGGAATGTCGCCGAGGTCCATGGAAGCCATTGAAAATATCAATAAGATATGTTCCGAATTCCTGGAAGATTCATTTCAACTTGAAATCATTGACCTCTATAAACATCCGGAGGTCGCATCCGAGCAGCAGATTATTTTTAGCCCTTCTCTTATAAAACGACATCCGCTTCCGCAGAAAACACTGGTCGGAACCTTTTCTGACTCCCAGAAAGTGATCAGGGGCCTGGGAATTGCGGTCAAAGAGTAAATAATGATGACCGAAAGCATTGATGATTTACTGAAAAAAATTGAAAGCCTGGAGGAGAGGCTTGCCGATTCCGAGCAGCTGATTGATGCGATCCGGGCCGGTGAAGTGGATGCGTTCGCCGTTAACGAGAATAATCATCCGGAAGTATATACCCTGCAAAGCGGGGATTATGCTTATCGCGTACTGATCGAAGAAATCGGCGAAGGGGCCATCAATATAAGTGAAGACGGGTTGATAGTATACACGAATTCATCTTTCGTTGAATTGCTGGGTATCCCATATGAAAAAATAATCGGCCGGTTCATCGGCGATTTCATTTATGAAGAGTCAAAGGAAAAATTTATAAAACTCTTTAATGAATCCCTGCACGGACGGAGTAAGGGGGAAATTATCTTGTCTGCAGGGACAAATATCATCCCGGTCTATATTTCACTGACCTCCCTGCAACCGAAGCTGGCTACCGTCGGAATCATTGTTACCGATCAGACGAGACTAAAGCTCCACGAAAGGACCATCTTCCAGTATCAGAGTGAATTGGAACAGAAAAATATAGAGTTGGCCCAGAACAATTCAGAACTAAGCTCATTTACATATATCGCATCGCATGATCTGCAGGAACCTTTGAGAAAAATCCAGACATTTTGCAACCTGATCAATACCGGTTCGAATGAAGAATTACCCGCTGTGACCAGGGATTATTTCCAGCGTATTCTCAAAGCGTCCACCCGCATGCAGAACCTGATCAGTTCTCTTCTGAGTTATTCGCGCATGAGTTCCCGTGGAATGGACTTTGAAATGACGGACCTGAATAATGTGCTGGACGATGCAAGCAACAATATCCGTGAGTTGCTGGAGGAAAGTCATGCCGTTATCGAGCATGAGCCATTGCCGGTCATTTCCTGCGTACCCATGCAGATCAACCAGCTTTTTACAAACCTGATCCTTAATTCCATCAAATATAAAACCGGCGATACCGCTCCATTGATCCGGATCAGCGCCCGTCCCGCCTTGCAGGATGAAATAAAATCTCCGGATACGGCCAGGGATGGAACAAATTACTGGAAAATAGTATTTTCTGATAATGGCATTGGATTTGAACAACAATATGCCGACAGGATATTCGAACTATTTCAGCGACTGCATTCCCGTTTTGAATATGAGGGCACTGGTATAGGGCTGGCCATCTGTAAAAAAATTGTTCAGAACCACAAGGGTTTTATTTATGCGGAAGGAAAACCAGGACTCGGAGCCAGCTTTGTCATTTATTTACCCTCAAACCGGTAGTTTATGTACCCAGGAATTCTCCTGATTGATGATGATGATGATGACCAGTTTATTTTTTCGACGGCATTAGAGGAAGTTGTACCGGCCAGCCATTGTCATATTTCAAATAACGCGCTGGAAGCCTTTCAATATTTAAATGAATGCACCAGGGTACCGGATATGCTGTTTTTGGATCTGAATATGCCACTGATGAACGGATTTGAATTTCTTCTTATCCTGAAGAGCGAGGCCAGGTTCTCCCTGATTCCGGTGGTTATATTTTCCACTTCGGATAATCCTGAGGATCAATTCAGGGCGAAAGAACTGGGTGCATTACAATTTATTACAAAGACGGCCGATATTCAGTTACTAAAGAAAGACCTCTGGCATATTTTCAATTCAGCCCCGGTTATGGAGTCAATGATACACTGACATGCTTCAGCGAATCGGAGTTGATGCAATAACGCAGTCCGCTGGGCGGAGGGCCGTCGGGAAAAACATGACCCAGGTGCGCGTCGCAGACATTACACATCACTTCAATGCGGGTCATACCGGCGGACCTGTCTTTTTCATATTTGATCGCATTCACCTGAATGGGCTGTGTAAAACTCGGCCACCCGCTTTTGGAATCATATTTTATTGAAGAGTCGAATAGTTCGGAGCCGCAACAGATACAATTGTATTTTCCCGGTTCGTAACGACTGCATAGTTCACCACTGAAACTGGCTTCAGTACCCTTTTTGCGGGTAATGCGGAACTGGTCCGGGCTGAGGATCGCTTTCCACTCGGCATCTGTTTTTTCAATTCTTTTATCCGGCACCGGATTGCCTTTATTGGCGAAATTCAAAACGTCGTTCCAGTTGAGCATATACAATGATTTAGCAACAAAAATAAGCTTTAAGCCTTGGCCTTAGCCTTAGCCTTTGCCTTAGCCTTAGATGGCACGCTTTTTTAACATCCTTCTATAATGAAAAAAGTTTTGCTCACGGTCTTTGCCGTTCTGGGCGTTGCATCTTTAATCATTGGTTCAACGGTCACCAATGCAAAATTTCATTCCACACAACATACGGTGCTGACGATTCTGGATACGGTACCCAAACCGGACTCTCCAAAAAAGTCCGTACGCCCCTCCTACTATACACTTGATACGATTCCGAAACCGGATTCACCCGTTCATGTGAGCTTTATTGCGGGATTTTTAATAATCCACCTGATCCTCGTTTGTCGATCTGCTCTCCATACGATGATTTAACTGCTGAAAATGATCGTATACAAACAGCCCGGCCAGAATCAAAAATATGCCCAGTAATATCCACATCCTGAGATTGCTGTTTCTCTTGTTATGTTCGTCTGATGTTTTCATAATCTTCGTTTTATTCCATTGGCCATTCCGATAACCGATTCACACGCTTCGAGGCCCTTCTCAGGGAAATATTAACCATCGTGTAATCCGGACGGCGAAGACCTTAATCAGATCAAAAAAGTTTGACATTGCAGTCAACTTTTTTCCGGACGGGACAAAGTAAAAAAAAAGCCCGCCAGTGACTGGGGGCTTGCATAGGGGGATTAATGGTTCTGATTATAACATCTTGATCTGATAAGTTTCTTGACAGGAGCAACCTGATCTATATGGTTCTAAAATAATGCCGATTCTGAAAGCATTGATTATCTGTGGTTTATAATAATTAATTTGCCGGGGGCTGTGGAATTTATTCAACAGGCATGAGCAAACGAAAACCCAGCGGCATGCCAACCGTTATTTCATCATCCCTTCATGCAACCCTGAAAGGTTTTGAAGACCAGTATGATAATCAGGATTATCCAGATGATATTTTGCGTGCCGATATTTAGAAAGGGCTTTTTATACAGATCAGAAGCAGCGATCTGGGGTGTGATGGTAATTTCTTTACTGATGATTTTAAAAAGGTTCTTCAAAAATGCCTCTTCATGTTCCAGGAGTGTTTCCTGTGAAACCGGCTTGGCACCCACTGCTTCGATCGTTAGTCTCGATCCGTAAGGAGTTTCGCTGATGAAATAGTGAAAGGTCCCCATCCAGTCTCTGTCCATGATCACCTGTCGTCCGGCGCCATCCGGCTTTTTTCGCAAGCTATATTCATCAAAGGCCCGGATGGTATTTTCCACCGTAGTACTGAGCTGATCGGCAGTCAATCTGTATTCAATGGTCATGGCCCGTGAATTCATATGCAAGATAAGAAACAGGTGAAAAAAATACGGATCCATTCACCGGCCTTCCGGGGTTCTTTAACAAATGATCAGATACTTTTATCGAATTTTATTGATTTTACTGAAACAAAATGATAAGTTTACTATTATCTGACAAGCGTCATATAACCAATGGTAAAAAGGGGCTGTTTCTACGGTCCCTTTCCTTTTTACACCGTGATGAATCGTTTTTGTCTGGTTTTAGAGGGCTCTTTTTTCTGCCAGGTTCTATGAATTATTGAATATGACTGGCTAACGGGATGCAAAATAAAATCTGGGAGGGACTTTTGTCAGGAGAAATAATTTGTTCTTCCACCCTGAACCATTTTGAAACATATTCATTAAACTCCTGCCTGTTCCATTCTCTGTAATGTGATGTATTTTCCGGAGGACCGAAGTCGGCTGCTCCCCGTACGCTGTCTCGTTCCGGGGTACTGAGGACCAGACATCTGAAATTGATTGATTTCAGAAAGTCCATTAAGACATCAGGGTTTCGAACATGCTCAATGACGTCTGAACAAATTACCATATCGCATCGCAGCCTGGATGGGTCCGTGTTTTCAAATGCCATCCATTTTTTTGAAGGATATTTTTCTGATAGCCAGTAATATGTTTCCGGAAGCTCGATACCCAGGGTATCATAGTAGCCAAACATATTTATCAGTTTATAGGCAGAACCACATCCCACATCAACAAGGGATTTGCCATCCATTTCCTTTAGTCTCAATAAAGCAAGTTCATACACGGTTTGCTGCCACTCATCCTTATTTTCCCTGTCATCAAACAGTTCCGCATTTTTCCCAAAATGATATCCCTGTTTGATATTGAAATATTGTTTTGGCTGAATGAGAATATTCAGCTTCCCCAATAACCTGTATGACCTGCCCGAAATCAATCTGTGTAAAACCGACAGGCGATGTCTGAATAAACTACCCTTCTGCATATTCCCAAATATATCATACTCAACTGACTTTATTTTATGTACGCGTGTGTCATTTATTGTATCAGAATCGTACAGCCAGATGGGTTAACCTTTTTTCATTATCGCATTGACATGTAGCGAATTAATATTCTGGCATGCACATGGCATGTAATAAAACAGAAATGTTCAGCATTTTATTATTCGATTCTACACCAGTCCGGTCGTCAAAACGGGAGGCTAGTCAGCCGCGTTAAGCGTTATGCGTTTAGCGTTCAGCGTAAAAAGGTCCATTTTAAATCAAAAAATCAGTCATTATGAAAAAGTTAATTCTTTTTGCAGGTCTTTATTGCATGCTTCCCGGATTGTATGCAGCATCCATTGTCAAATCAACTAATCATAAACTGGCACCTATGAGTGCGAGCGAACGGGCAAGGGCTCATTTCAGAGAGAATTATGCGGAGGTTAACAACGTTGCATGGTATACTGCGCCCGATAATAGCTTGTATTGTATATTTCACCGGGGGAATACCGTAGATCGTGTGTTTTATGACAGCCGTGGTTACTGGCAGTTTACCCTGGTCAGTTATCAGCCCTCAGAATTAAAGATGAATATCAGGCAGCAGGTATCCGATCAATTTGAAGGATATCGCATCACATATGTCAACGAGATACAGTCGGCATATGACGAACCGATTTACATGGTGAATCTGGAAAACGCGGGTAATATCAAAGTGGTAAAAGTAACCAGTGATGATATCGAAGTGAAACAGACGCTTATAAAAGAGTAAAATGTAAGGCCGTGTAATCATAACCCCGCGTTTTTCGTGGGGTTATGTTTATGGAAGTTTCGACAATTCATTTTCGGTAAACTGGTTATATCTTTCCAGTGCAAGAAGTTCGGCAATCAGATCATCGTAATAGACCGACTGATCGGGTGTCAGAAAATATTGTTCATCCAGATTGGTGGCGCCCTTTTTATAATAATCATAAAAATCGGTGTGATCCAGGATAAAACGGTCAAGCTTCTGGTGCTCTTTCACCCAGAATTCTTTCATCTCGACCGGATTTGTCATCGGCTTAAACAGTTCGGCGTGATAGACCAAATTATAATAATCTAACTGTGACTTAAAAAGGGGTTTAACGGATTTATAAAAATCAATTTCATCTTTGCCGGTAGGAAATTTATAGTCCTCCAGCATTTTCTGTATCTGTGCCGAATAAGACTGGCCGACATTGAAGCAACACTCGATGGCCGCACGAATATCCTGTTCCCGCGAGAGACAATCGTTCATCTCGGCGATCATAGCATCATATAACATCAGGCTGGTGTCTTTCATGTAACGATCAATAACGATCTCAATCTATCTGTTTATATGCCGGGCATCAAATAAATTTTCTGGTCAGGGCCTGCCATTTGACTGAAACCGGTTCCTGTATTCCAGAGGAGAAAGACCGGTTATTTTTTTGAAAGTGGCCCTGAAGGCCCGGGTATCATTATATCCGACGGCATACATCACTTCGTTTATATGATACCGTGAGCTTTCCAGCTGCCTCCGGGCGGCCTCGATTTTTAAATACTGCATATATTCTGCGGGCGAATGCTGGGTTGCTTTTTTGAAACGCCTTTCAAAATTCCGGCGGCTCAGCAAGGACTTCGTGGCCAGCTCATCCACACTGATCCGGTCGGCGTAATTCTCCTCAATAAACTGTTGTGCCTGCATCACGGCATCATCCTCATGCATTTTAAATCCGCTAAATATGGAAAAAGATGCCTGACTGAGGCGGTTTATTTCAATTTCAAAAATCTTGGAGCACTGCACCGCCATTTCATGGCTCACATATTTTTCAACCAGGTGTAAAATCAAATTCAGAAATGAATAGGCCCCGCCGCTGCTGCATATTCCCTGTTCCTCATATACGATGGATTTCACCAGCTCTATCTCGGGATACATTTTCCTAAAGGCATCAAAGGCGATCCAGTGTGTAGCGGTTTTTTTGCCTTTCAGCAAACCCGTGGCTGCCAGTAAAAAAGCGCCTGTACAAAGACTGGCGATCTCGGCACCCTGTTTGTATTGTTTTGTTATCCAGGAAAGAACGGGCTGGTTGCGTTTTATTTCTGTCGCATAATCGCCGCTGATGGCGGGAATAATTACGAGGTCCGTTTTATCGATTTTATCAATCGTTGTATGCGGACAAATATTAAATGCACCGCCATAGAGATTTGTTTCTTTGGTCAGTCCGACCAATTCAACCATGAAAGGCGGTGGGACGCCCGGATGCTGCTCCTGGACCAGACTATTTACGGTGGTTAATACTTTATAAGATCCGATCACGCTGCTTAAAATGAAATCTCCCGCCGGTACAAAAATGGAAACATGCCGGCTCGTGATTTTCGAAGGAGCTTTCGCAGTCTTTTTACTTTTCATCCGGCAAATATATGGAATTGGCCTGCCGCAAACAACCCCTAAGATTGCCGTATGTACACACCCTAATGCAATTATTTTACTCCGACATTTGACACTCACCATCAAAATCAGGAATATGTCATCTATTCAACCCGTTATCAAACAATTCGACCTGCAGACCAGGCTTTTCAATAATGTACTGGAGGGCATTGAGGATGTAAAAGGATCTGAAAGACTTAGCGAGCATGTGAATCATTTGCAATGGATCGCGGGTCATCTGACCAATTCGCGGTACGGGATCGCATCCGGCCTCGGTATCAGGGCCAGCTTCCCTTTTAAGGAACAATACACCGACCCTTCTGAACCACCGCCGTATAACCGGACCATCAGCGTTGCGGTAAAATATCCTTCGCTGACAGAAATAAAAAAAGCTGGAATGATCTGGCCACACAGTTTACGGAGAAAATATCCGGTTTAAGCGACGAGCAGCTGGCATCCGGTATATCGTTCCCGGTACCAACAGGCAAAACTTTTCAGGACCTGCTTTCCTTCATAGCAAGCCATGAATCCTATCACATCGGGCAGATGAGTATCATCAGAAAATATCTTGGGCTGAGCGCCATGTCGTACAAATAAAATGAGACAGATAACTGCACTATAAAAAATCATCCATGACAACACAAAAGTCGGATCATGAATGCATCAGATCCGGCTCAGGCAAAACGATATACTTCTTTTCATATTTTGTGAGGAGCACCAGTAATTCCTCGCGCTCCTTAGATTCAGCTGAGCCGGCTTTTGCGTCCATAATCAATATGACGCGTTTTAATGTCTCGATATACTGTGCATTTGTTTTTATGATATCCCATTTCATAGTTTTTGATTTAGATCCGCAACGGGGATCAAAATAAAAACTATTTAAACCATTTCACAATAGATTTATCTTAGTTAATCAAACATTTATATTACGATAACAAACTATTATTCCTGACAAGCTCTTTTGACGGGTAAATAATCCAGGAGCCCAATTTGCGGAGAGAGATAATTTTCTTTAACGGGTTGTGTTTTCATAAGGTCCGTGCTCAGATATTTTTTATTGCTGTCGGAAAAAACGGTTACGACAACGGCATCATCGCCCAGTGTTTCCTGCACCCGGATGGCGCCCAGAATGTTGGCGCCGGAAGAAATTCCAACTGCAAGTCCCAGGTTCCTGGCCAACTTCTGCGCCATCAGGATCGAATCTCCATCTGACACCTGAATGATTTCATTCAACTGATCCAGCTTTACAATCGGGGGAATAAATTCATCCGATATCCCCTGTATCCGGTGGGATCCTATCCGGTGTCCGGTAGAAAGTGTCAGCGACTCCTCAGGTTCCAGGGGGTGGATTTTTATCTGCGGGTTTTTCTTTTTGAAATAGTTGTGCATTCCCATGACCGTGCCGCCTGTACCCACACCTGCAACGATGGCGGTTGGACTGAGCCCTATACCCGCAAGCTGTTGCCAGATCTCCGGGGCGGTAGTTTTCTCATGTGCCTCCGCGTTGGACAGATTTTCAAATTGTCGCGGAAGAAAAATATCCCGATCGCCGGCTGCCATCTTCTCAGAGAGCCTGATACTCCCGAGGAAGCCTCCCTGTTCTTTTGAAACCAGGATCACAACGGCACCGAGACTTTTTATTATATCCATACGCTCCCTTGAAAGCCAGTCCGGCATGATGATGGTAACCGGGTGACCGAGCGCGCGTCCGATGGCCGCAAAGGAAATTCCGGTATTACCGCTCGATACTTCTATGATCCGGTCACCTGGTTTAATTTTGTTTTCCGCATAGGCGCGCTGTAAAATATAAAGCGCCATCCGGTCTTTGATACTTCCGGTCAGATTATACTGTTCGCACTTCGCATAAATCCGGCGGGTTCGCTCCTTGTATTCATAAAGAATTTCGAGCATCGGGGTACTGCCCACCATCGCCCAGAGTTTCTCAAGTTTCCCGGACATATCAAACTGCGTCGCTGTCATATCCAACAGGCTATTTTTTATTTCCATAAGATTGAAAAAAGGCTCCAACAATTCTGTTACAATAATATCATTCTGTTTTTCATTATTTCACTTACTGCCAGGGCCGGATCCATTTTTAGATAAATTAGAAGGGTCTGTAGAAACAAACCCCTGAAATGGGACAAAAAAATCCACATGAGACTATCTTAGGTTTGCAGGAACTAATTGAAGGCAAGCGAAAATTTCTGTGTGGTTGGTGGCAGGCACTGCTCATCATTACAAACCATAAAAGTTACTGAACCATTTATATTTGTTTTGGCGGTCCCTTTTATTTTCACGACCTGGACAAAATCCACCTTGCCGTCAAAATATTTTACGTCAACATCAAAAACCGTTTCGTGCCTGGTTATCATCTTTCCATTTTCCTTTGCGGGGCCCGACAGGCTGTATAATGGATTTTTTACAAACTCAAATTTTGTGGGCAGCGGACCGCCTTCGGGCGTGAACTGTGAATAGACATGCCAGTGCGGTTTCAGATCTATCATGCAATGGACCTCGAATTTTTTATCAGGCATTTTTTTGGCAGAAAAAGTCCATTCATAGGGCTTTTGTGCATAAACAGCAGAAATACCCATCATGAAAGAAAAAAATATCAGGTATTGCCTTTTCATATGGCCCTTTTAATAAAAGAAAAATAACAGGGTAAGTGAAAACAAACCCTGGACTTCAAAAAATAATTGCTCATGATAAAAATGGTAAGGGGTAAGTGGAAACGGACCCCTTTTCTAAACTAAAATTTATAAATATTAACCAGGTGAACAATGACCGTCGGTATGCGCGGTTATATTAATAGCCTTCCTTTATAAGGACACTTCAACCGGCAAAAAGTACTAGTCAGAACTGGTTTTTTTTAAAAATTTTACTCATGAGGAATTGAAATAAATGAAATAATGTATGCTCATTTTATTTTGGGGACGGCAAAATGAAACAGGTTTTTTTCAACCAAAGAGGGATAATTTTGCCCCGGGCCAAGGGGAACGTGACTGATAAAGCCCGCATCTATTTATGAGCTTATTTACAGGTATAAGACGCAGACTAAAGGTTTTATTTGATCGTATCGGGAGTGAAAGATTTAAACACGGCTTGCTTCAGGCACTTCCGTTCTGGACGGCATCTCTGATCACCGGACTGGCAGCGGTCGCATACAGCAGGTTATTTTCACTGGCGGAGAAAGGGACACAATTTATTTTCCACCGTAACAGCTATTTGTTTTTCATCATAACACCCATTTGTTTTGTTTTAGCCTGGTGGCTGGTAAAGCGTTTTTCAACATATGCACGTGGCAGCGGAATCCCGCAAGTGATGGCTGCCATAGAATTGAGTTCATCAAATTCTGTAGAAAATATAAAACCATTGCTCAGCATTAAAATAATGCTCGTTAAAGTCTGTTCAAGTATCGTGATGGTGTTTGGTGGCGGGGCCATTGGAAGGGAAGGCCCAACTATTCAGATTGCAGGTTCTGTTTTTTTCAAGATCAGTCAGTGGTTACCCGGCTGGTGGCCAAAGATATCCATGAAAAATATGATCATGACGGGTGCAGCGGCCGGACTGGCTGCTGCTTTTAACACCCCGCTTGGCGGAATTGCTTTCGCCGTGGAAGAACTAACCAGGACGCATATGAATTATTTTAAGACGGCATTATTTTCGGCCGTTATCATTGCAGGACTCACGGCCCAGGGTTTCCTGGGTCCCTATCTGTATTTTGGATACCCGGATGTAAGCAATCTCTCCCGTTTCATGTTTGTCCCCGTTATTGGTATCGCTGTTCTCACCGGACTCATGGGTAGTGTGCTTTCGAAACTTATGCTTATTGTCCTTCGCTGGAAAAAGACCTTTAATAACATTTACAAACATGTTATTTATCTGATTATTTCCGCTTTGATTCTTGCTGTATTGGCGGTCTTCATCAATGTCAACACGTTTGGTTCCGGCAAAGATTTTATAGCGCATATTCTTTTTACAAATCAAAAATATACGGGCTGGGATGTATCGCTGCTGCGTATGGTTGGTCCCCTGCTCTCTTTTACAACAGGTGCGGCGGGAGGTATTTTTGCCCCTTCCCTCAGCGCGGGTGCGGGTTTGGGTTCCCTGGTTGCCGGGTGGTTTCATTTGTCAGCTACGAATACAAATCTGCTGGTGTTGTCGGGTATGGTCGGATTTCTGACGGGTGTCACCCGGACTCCATTCACTTCGGCCATCCTGGTTCTCGAAATGACGGACAGGCACAATGTGATTTTTTTTCTGATACTCGCCGGAATGATCGCCAGTCTCGCAGCGTATATCATCGATAAACATTCTCTGTATGATCATCTTCGTGGTGAATATGTTCGCAGTCTGACATCCGGTGTAAATAAATCAGGGGATTCTCCTGTCAAAACACCGGAACCACCCATCTTACTATGAGTATACGATATCATTATCAACCCCTGATTTATTGACGTTGAAATCGGATCAAAAACATTTTATTTAATGACTTTGAATCCATATCCTCGCGCCTAAAAGATATTTCCTATCATTTGAAAAGTGAAGATCTGGAATGGACCGGAAGTGTTTTTTTAGGATTGTTTGATAGCATTCCATTGTATAAGCATATCAAAGCGGAGGATTGTGAAACCCGGACCGTCTTTTTTCAAGCAAAGCACCTTGCGTCCCTACTTGTCAGAAAGGACCAGATACTTTTTAACAGAGTTCAAAATACAATCGCCCATTGGAGATTTAAATGCAAACCGAAAAACCGTGTGAATTCAGGCAACTGCAATTACGCTGAGAATTAATGAAAATACACAACATGATCATCTATTGAAAGACATCGGGTTTAGTAACCACAAATAAAATCCGCGGTCGATTTCACACATGGTCCCTGCGTTTGTTTTCCATCCAGTCCATTCTTATCACGCCAGGCAACCTGTTCATCAGGGTTGCTGTCCGGCCGATGCGGTCGTGCAGCATCTGGCAATGGATCATCAGCCTTCCGCAGTTTGTGTCTCCTCCATAAAAATGGAGCTCATCCACTTCTATACTACGTTCCATCAAAATAGTCAGGATGCGGGCCGTAGTATAGGCCAGCACTTCAAGCTGGATAATAAATACAAAGGACTTCTTGGTGATATCTTCAGTCATGGACTCACATTTTTGGGGTGGAAAAATAATCCTCATGTGAGCAGTAACTACCTAAAGGTAAAGTTTAAAAAATTAACAGGGTTCGATTTAACAGGCCTCATGTAGTGAGAACGTATTTATTTATGTAGTATAAACTATGATTATTCCTGATGGCGCGAGGCAGGGGTGATGCTATTGAGAGGACGGTGTATATATTTTATAAAGCAGGCTTGCAATGATCACGCTGAAGGAATAACAAAGAGCTGTCACCATGTCCGGCGTTTCATCTATCAATTTGAATGTAACAAATATGCCGAGAACGCAAAGGATATCCAATATCCATCTGATATGTGCAGTCGACACATTTTTCCTGGTGAGCAGACGAAAGGTTAAAAACAGAATGCCGTAAACTGGGAGAGACAAAATAGACCCCACTACTCCCAAAAGAAACACGAAACTCAGGTCATCCAGACTAATCCTGAAATCCCCATAGTGAATACTATTCTTCAGCCATAAACAAAACGGAGCCACCAGGAACAGGGCAGTAAGCCAGACCTTCATAGGATATAACGGGTGAGCCTCCCCGTGCATTGAATGGCCGTCGATATGTAAAGACTGGTTTCCCATATTAGCGTAACGCTCAAATCCGGATTTTCTTGTGAATAACTACGGGAATGTAGTTAGCCGAAAATTTGAAGAAGGAATAAAAAAAACCGCCGGAACTAACAGCGGTTTTTCATTGCAGGATTTGAATGGGTGCTTTTCAAAAGGATTTGGAGTTAAGGGTTTTTCTTCGGTTATGGTTTTTCGTCAGGATTTGACAGGACAAAAATATATTCATTTTCAATTCTTCGATCACGAAGAAACACGCAATTTCAGATCGTAAGTTTACGAAATTCAGTTTTCATTTAGCCAGATCTTCTTTTACTGCATCCGACGCACTTACTTTCACCAGCCCGATGCCCATGTCCCCGCCTGACCTACTTTCATACATCTCACTGGACCCTAAGATTTTGCCATCGGCATATGTTACATTGAAATAATGATTCAGACTAAATGATTTTTTGAATTCGTACCTGTACTTGTCTGAAGCATTTTTTATAAGGGATTCGATACTAGCCAGACTTTCGTCCTTGGTTTCGTACGGTCACTGGTCAGGATAGTTGGTCCGTATTGAGATAGCAATCGTTGGAAGCCGTCGCCGATGACTGACGCCTTTTTATTACGTTTAAACCTAATTAATTCTTAAAAAGTAATTAACCAGTTATTTACAAATCAATTATATTATACTTTAGTATTACTTCAAAAACCAGCGCTCATGTTATCTTAAAACGAGCCTGTGTTGTATACCCCAAATTTTCCCGTTACTCTTTCCCGGATTTTCTGTCGATCGGTTAGAATAGGCACGATCGTAATTGCTCTTTTGACAACTTGTTTGGCTGCCAGGACGCAACACGTGTTGGTTCGGGGAATCGTGACGGATAGTCTGACCGGAAATGTTTTGGCTGATGCGACGGTGAGTTTGTTTGCAATGCCGAAGAAAGAGCTACTCGGCACCAAAACCAGCGGAAGGGGAAATGACGGAACGGAGGAAGGTGTTTTCGAGTTTGGAAAAATAGCGAAGGGAAATTATATGGTGTTAGTGTCGTACCAGGGATATGCCAGGGATTCTGTGAAATTTATTGTGAAGGAAAAGGACAGCGCAACAATGAATTTTGAGATACGCATGCAGCTTCTTGAGAGCTCGCTTTTGCAGGTGGTGGTACAGGCGAGGATACCGCCGGCAATCGTAAAAAACGATACCATTGCTTTTAATGCGGGATCCTATCCTTCGCCGCCGAATTCGACTGTAGAGGATTTGTTGAGGAAATTACCTGGTGTTGAAATCGATAAGGATGGAAATGTGACGATGCAAGGACAGAAGGTTGACAAGATTACGATCAACGGACAGGAGTTTTTTTTAAACGATCTCCGCGCGGCTTCACAGAATCTGCCGGCGGACCTGGTGGCGTCGGTTGAAGTATTTGACACGCATTCGGAGAAAGCGAAGATGACGGGCATCAAAGAAAATGGGAAAGGAAAAACGATCAACCTGAAACTAAAAAAAAAGGTGCCGGCCGGATATTTCGGTAAGGCATATATCGGATATGGTGGATCATTGAAAAGTAATGAACGTGCTGGCGGGACCGTGGTTGCGCTGGGCAGTTATTCAGCAGGCGGAAATGTAACGAGACTGGATGGACCAACGATGGTCTTTTTATCAGGTAACACAAATAATATCAATAATCAGTTTACCGGTTCAGAACATCAGAATGGCGCAGGTGTGGGTGTGCAGACGATGAACAACCTGCAATTGAATTACCGGGATGACTGGGGTAAAAATCTGAACGCGACGATTAGCGCGGTAAGAAGCTATAATAATTCGACGGTCAATTCACAAATGAGCCGGCAAACTGCTCTTGGCGATTCTTCCATTCTGCAGAACAACAATACGATGACACAGAACAAATCAACGAATTATAACGCTTACGGCATCTTTGATTATAAACCGGACAGCACAACACATATTAATTTACAGAGTACATTTTCGAATACTCACACGATCAATCAGATCCTGAATACTGTTTCGATTTCGACATTGAAATCTACCGGTAGAGTGGGTAACAATTATATCAGTAGCTTGGGGAAAACCGATAATACGCTGAGTGGAATGGATAATAGTTTCTCAAACACGATTGATTTCTCGCATTCGTTTCCAAAGAAGGGACGACAATTTTATATGAACATTAGTCAAAACTATTCCTCACAAGACCAGCCGGCGAGTCTCTACTCATTATTAAAAAACTTTGACAGCGCCGGAAATTCTTCGATTGTATTGGTAAATCAGCAGTCAACTCAAAAAAATACCAATAGCAGTTATTCCGGAAGTGCTTCTTATGTCGAGCCTGTAGGTTCACGACACCTGCTTGATTTTAGTTACGCATTTGTTCGCACGAACGGTCATTCAGACAAAGAAAGTTTTGATTATGATTCGCTGAGTGGGGAATATGATATTCCTGACTCACTGTCGACAAACCGGTTCCAGAATTATTCAACTGTGCAGACACTGGCGGCAGGATATAATACAACGGAGGGCAAGTATCAGTTTCAGATCGGGTTCGCCGGACAACTGACAATACTTGATAATTTAAATCTCGTAACCAACCAGGATCTGCATCAGCAAACGACGAATCTGAATCCGCGCGCATCTCTGCTATGGGATATTGGTAAGGGGAAAAATATGTATATCACCTATTTTAATTATACATCGACACCAACCACCGATCAGTTGCAACCCGTGCCGGATCTGACCAATCCCTATCTTATCAAACTGGGTAATCCGGATTTGAGACAACAATTGACGCATTATGCGTCAATCCGGTATGCAGCTTTTAATTCTAAAAAATCCCGGAACTGGCAGGTTTTCTTCATTGGTGATTATGCACAAAATGATATTACTACTGCTTCGACGGTACTGTCGGGTGGCGTGCAGGAAATTGAGTATGTGAATGTACAGGGTGTTTATCACGGGAATGGCTATCTGACCTATGGCTTTCCGTTAGGCGGCCAAAAAAACGGAAACGCTTCACTCAGTGTACATGGTAGTTATGGACATGATATCAGTCTGGCGGGCGGTCTGGAAAATATTGCGGCCAATGCCGGTGTGGGCGGATCCGCATCTGCGAATTTCCATTTGAAGGATAAATTGTTTATTGACGCACGCGCAGAAATCAATCAGACCTATACTAATTATTCACTGATGGGATCGCCACCCGGCCAGACCCTCAATGAAAATTACGTTTGTAATATTACCTATCAGTTACCTGGCGCCATTACGATGGCATCTTATTATAATTTGCAGGTTGTGGGCAGTCAGGCGGCACTTCCCTCCCACTCTGTTTCACTCTGGAATACCTCCATCTTTAAAACAATCATGAAGGCGCATTGTGAACTTCGATTGTCAGCCTACGATCTTCTAAACGCCGCCAATTCTTTCACACAAACGACTGGCGTTAATTATACGCAGACGCACAAGACAAATTTGCAGGGGAGAATTTTCTTATTTAGTGTGATTTACCGATTTAGGAAATGATGAATGATTGCCTCAACAGTTTTGTCGAACTACTTCTTTTTATCCTCTTTAATTTTTGACCTTTTCAAACCTTTCCTCTTAGCTTCTTTTTCTTTTAAAAAAGCATTCATATCATCCTGAGTCACTTTATCATAAAAAGCCGATAATTGCGCAAAAGTCAAATCAAAACCTTCGGCAAGTGAAATATTAGTCGTCAAAACGACGTCAACTTTACCTGAAGAAATTCTTTGAATATGAGAAGGTTCAAACCCTATGTGAAGCGCCAAATCTCTAAAACTATTGAATTTACTGGCTTTTAAGGCTTTTTCTAATGCCACTGCATATCTGAGTCTAATTAAACTCTTTTCTCCTTTTTCTTTGGCTTTCATTATGAGAAAGTCAAAGAATTTTTAAAATTCTATGACGTATGATTATACGTTATATATTTTTTTACTACCTTTCTGTTAAATTAAAAGCCTGTTTATCCACGATATCTTTTATTAGTATCATATTTTCGCGATTCTTCATAAATTAATTTGAAGCATTCGCTTTGAGTCTCGTTCTGAAATCTGGAAATTTTCATAGCCGCGAGATGATAAGTAGAATGCCCACGCTACGGCGTGGGCTTTTCTTATCGCGGCAGGGTTTCCAGAACCTCAGAACGATTAAGTTAAGGTCCACGTCTTTTTATGTACGGGATCTTCAGAGACTTGAACAAAACTTTATATTAATTAGCTGAATCGCTGTTTCAAAAACAGCCATGAAACCACACTATTTTAACGATGCGGAGTTCTCTAAATTTTTTCATGAGCACTACTCTGCTCTTGTCGTGTTTACATTTCGTTTTACAGATGAACCAGGAGCAGCGGAGGACATCGCGACAGAATGTTTTATAAGTCTTTGGAAAAAACGCGATTCATTAGAAAATATAAAATCATTGAGGTCCTACCTATACGTAGCGGCACGCAATGCATGTGTTACCTGGCTTCGTAATCATAAAAGAGAGAAGATCAGAAACGAAACGGCTGCGTCGCTGGCGCCGTCTACCGAAGGGACTGTCCTGGAAGACATGATCTTTGATGAAACAATCAACGGAATCATGTCTGCTATGGAACGTTTGCCGAAACAATGTAAAAAAGTTTTTGTCCTGCATTATATCGAAGGGAAGAAGTTAACGGAGATTGCTAAAGAATTAAAGATATCCATCGGAACGGTCTATACCCATAAGTACCGTAGTATCGATTTATTACAGAAAGCCCTGCTTGGGTTATTTCTCGCCTTTTTCGAAACATTATAAAAGCGCCCGTTAAAATCAGTTTTTTCATAACCACGCTCATTTCGCCCTGTTGTATAAGTAAAAACACCTAGTCAACCTGTGTGTTTCAGGCATAAATTATTTATTACTGCCATTAATTTTATTCATCTTTTAAGAAAATACTAATTTTAAATGGCCCGTTGTTATTTGTACTCCTCCTCATGTAAAATGACAAACATCGGTTGTTATTCAGGGGAGACCTCAAAAAGGTTGATCATTAAACCCATTGTCATGCAGGAAATACTCGATCTGAGGAAAGAAGATTCATTTCCGCTGAAAGCCGGTCTGCCACCAGATTATCGGGGACTTGTCCTGCAGGGTTCCGAACCATATTCCGGCCAGACGGCTTCCGGGTTGATAGTTCTGCAAAATTTTCAAAGACCCGGATTTTCCATCCAGCTTGGCGTATATAAGTTTCTTCGCATGGTTCATTGCTTTCTTCAACCACCTTTTTTCCCTGCCTGTTCCACTCATTCATTGAAAAGCGATCTGAAATCCAGGATACCCGGCATTGGTAGTTTTACTCTGCGAGAAAATCAATTCAGTTTTATTCATTACGGGAATGAAGTGATCCTGGCCGATTTCAAGGCGGAAAAAGAATATCAATTACTGTATGTTTCCTGCTCCCCCGCGACGATTGATCCTTTCCAAACCTATTTTCCCGAATTACTGGAGAAATTCCGAAATAAAATCAATGATCCTTCAGCAGCATTAATAACGCCACAACGAAGAGCTGGCAGGCATGCAGGTAAAATTATCAATGAGCTGCTATGGTCTCCATTTGCCAGCAGCATGAATGAAATCCATATTGACGATAAAGTCCGCGAATATGTATGGCTGCTGATGATTGAAGCTACAAAAGCTGAAATTCGCCATATGCCCCTTACGGATGAAATGACGGATCAATTGACAGACCTGGGCAGGCAGATGCGGGAAAATCCTCATGAGAAATTCCCCATTTCAAAACTTGCCAGGGCGATGGGCATGAACGATATGAGTTTCAAACTGGCCTTTAAACAGGTTTTTGGAAAAGGCATTCTTGAATACCACCTTGATCACCGAATGAACGAAGCCCGGCGGCTTTTGAAAGAAGGCATGAATATTAAAACAGTGGCTGCCATGACTGGTTATGATCTGACAACCAGTTTCATTACGAAGTTCATTGAATATTTCGGCTATGGGCCGAGCAAGATTCAACTGAAAAAATAAATTTCCGATTGCCAACTGTTTTGATTTGGATTGGATGAACAGATGCGTTCATCTTTGTATCCAACCTTTTACATGACAGTAAGACTCCATTCTATTAAAAAATATTTCCCGGAAACGGCCAGTATTCTGTTTATTCTTTTGTTTGTATATGCTGCCATGAGTAAGGTTTTTGACTTGTCCTCCTTTAATGCCCAACTCGCACAATCACCTCTGTTAACGGGAAATACGGGATGGATCATCTGGATCATCCCCTCCCTGGAGATCCTGATAGCGGTTCTTCTGGCCACGGATCGCTTTCGTGTGGCAGGCCTTTATGCATTCTTTACTATGATGGTCATGTTCACCGCTTATATCATTGCCATCCTGAATTTCAGCGAGTTTATACCCTGTTCCTGCGGAGGCGTGTTACAGCATTTATCTTGGAAAGTCCATTTGCTTGTAAATACCGGTTTCATTTTACTGTCTGTACTGGCGATCATTTTTTCCGAACCCCACCAAGTTTTAAAACCATCCCGAACGAACGGCTAAAGATTTTTATTGCAATAAAACAGGGGTCACCGAAAACCTGTAGAATAGAGTAGGTCATCATTTTTCATTCTAAAAAAACGATTATGAAAAGAAGAAATATTTTTTTCGCGCTGGCCTTTATTCTGGCTATAGGGAGTGCGTTTACGACGAAGCCGGCGAGCAGTAAACCCACAGCTTCAGTTCCGGGATATGCGCTGTCGTCCAATTGTGACCCTGTTGTCATTATGTGTGATCAAGTACCCAATTTTGCTTGTACGTTACTATCTAATGAACCAACTTATAAAGATAGGTTTACCTGTACAATAGCATTGAAGAGGTCTACGCTGCATTAAACAAGAGGAGGCTGTCAGCTGGGACAGCCTCTTTTTGAAACAATAAAGAAATGCTATGAAATTCATGGGTTACAATATAAAATGGCGTCTATTAACAGGAACATTGATCGGCATATTGCCGGTCGTTATTTTATATTTACATTCAGAAAACTTTCATAGAAATAAAAATTCCTTCAACAGAATATTCCCTCCTCATGTCATTTTAAAAACCCTTAGTCTGAACATAGGGGATATTAATGGCAGTATTATCGGACAAACCTCGAATACCGTTTATATCACTGATTATAAAAACCCCTCCCACTTATTCATAGCCAATATGAATTTAAATTACTCGCAATCTGTTCAATTGTCTTTGCCCAAGTTGAACATATTCGATTCTTCCCAAATTATGATTCGTGCTGATTCTTCCAATCTTTTTATAGTCGATAAATTGTCATCGTCCATTTTCCAATGCAGTGATATTCATCGGGGAATCTTTAAACCACTAAAGAATTTTGAGTTTTCATCATCCGAAGCAATTATTATATCGGGCGAATCAGCGATTCTCAGAACATATCAGGGTAGTACACAGAACAGTATTTTGGCTAAATTAAATTGGAACAAGCACCCGTTTCTGGCTTCAGCAAATATTCTTGAGAAACAGGTGGATGGATTTTTTTGCACCGATGGCAATTTACTGATCGATCGAAAAACCAATCGCCTTATCTACACTTATTTCTATCGAAATCGATTTCTCTGTCTTGACACCAATCTCCATATCATATATACATCAAAAACTATCGATACCAATACCAGATCTAAAATACAGGTCAGGACTGTTCACAAACAAAAAATCCTCGCGGCGCCGCCGGTTATCGTCAATGAACTGGCAGCCTTTTCCGGTAACTCAATTCTGATTTGTTCAGCCGTTAAAGCCGACAACGAAGACCAGGATGCATTCAGGAATAATATAGTCGTTGACGTTTACGATTCACGAAATGGACGGTATCGTTTCAGTTTTTATCTTCCGAAAATTAACAATAGCAGCATCATCAGCTTTATACTTGATGATACCAAATTATTTACGATACAGGGTAATTCACTTATCCGTTATGATCTAAATATTTGAAAATTCTGCAAAATCATTGTGTAACCGGATCCCGGATTACAATCACCTTCATCGGCCTACTTTTCTTTATTAGGTCTAAACCACTTCTGCGCAGTGCCTGTTGAACCTCGGGTAAATCGCTAATAAAAGCGTCGACCTGAAGATCAATCGGGTAATCAATACCCGTTTCATCAATAAAAGGTGTCTCATCCTGATAATAATTTGCAATGAATCCAAGCGCTTGTTTAATGGACCCATTTTTTAAGTGGATTTCCAATGGTGTATATGTTTTTTCGGTGACTGATCCGGATGATCTTAATGAAACAGTCGTGTCTTTTCGGCAAACCAATGTCCAGCAGGGAACTTCCCGCGTTTCCAATGCGGCATCAAAGCCGAAACAATTTTTCAATTCTCTTTGTAAGGCCTGCATTATCATATGCGCATCTTTTTTTCCAGGTGGAAGATACAGGCTATAGTTAAACCGATTTTTAAGGCTTACAACATCATCAAAAAGTGAAGAATCTTTTATATCCAACTCTAACGCATTAGAAATCGTATCGAACAAAGAATCCTTATTTAGCCCCCAAAGCCATTTGCCGACGTATGCAAAATAATAGAGTCGATATAATTTTGCGCAGGTAATTTGAAATCCCGCCTTATTCTTGTCGGAATAATCATTGATATCCATCGGCGTGTAATAATCCTCATCAACATAACGACTCAAAACGGAACGATATAAAAAGGCGGTATCGGAACCCCCATTGTTATTAATCAGTAGGGGCTTCTGCTCATCAAAAGCTATTTTGCGCTCTTTAGACATAAATTCCGGTTTTTTTCCATCTACCAGTTGTTGAATTTTCAATGAGTCCATATCAAATCCGTTGGTTATGGCGTAGACTATGCCCTCCGGATTCACCAGGACAATATGTGGAACTGAATAAACTTCCCACTGTGTACTTACAACTGTATCAAATGCAGCAAGTAGCTGAAAATTCAGTCTTTTTTGCAACTTCAGGTATATATTCTTTATGTCTTTGTTATACAGCGATTCATTGATCCCAATTAAGAGTACGGACAACTGACTTGAAAAATGTTGCTGTAGACGGCTTACTAAAGGAAATTTGCCAATACAGACGGAGCAGTTTGCGTCCCAGATATCAACCATTAGCCATTTGCCTTTGAAATCCTTCAGAGAGATGCTGCGTTTTTTTGAATTGACAAGGTTTGTCAAAGTAAAATCCGGACAGGGTTTCCCGACTACGGGCACCCCATGACTGTCGGCATATAAGTCGCAATGATTAGAAAGGAAGAATATCGCGAAAAAGAGCAACAAATACTTTTGGAAAAACTTATTCATATAATTATTAAATATTAAAACGTGATTAATTGAGAATTAGTAACCAGGATTTTGCTTCAGATGTATGTTTTTTTGTAATTCACTCAGGGGTATCGGGTATAAAGTATCATCGGCGGTCCAGTTGTTTTTAGCGGTATTGAGAACTTGTGTCGCCTTCCCGGTGCGGATGAGATCCAGCCAGCGGGTACCATTTTCTGTAAATAATTCGACCCTTCGCTCTTGTGCGATGGCCGATAGCAAACTATACTGATCAAGAGCCGGGCTATTTCCCAGGCCGGCGCGGTTTCGAATCATGTTTAAATCTTCTGCAGCGCCAGACAGATTGTTTCGCCAGGCTCTTGCTTCCGCGCGGATCAGGTACTGTTCCGCCAAACGAAGCGCCACGGAATATTCTGTAACCGGTGATCCGGATTGGACCTTATATTTAAATGGGAAATAGTATACACTGCCTCCGGCTTCAACGCTGTCGATCCAGCTCGTCCTGCGGGTATCATTTGGTTCAAATTCGCGGATGAGAGAGTCGCTGAGTGCAACCGAAGTTGGAAACCCGGTCAGGATAAATGTATATCCTTCAAAAGTATTAAGACCCGGTTGCACCGGTTGTAATTGCCATATAGCTTCGGAGCTGTTGGCAAGAAAGACCTGGTTCAAATCAGCAGGCAGGCTGTACAGATCTGTCGCTTCGATGACCGACCCCGATTCTATTTCAGCATTTTTCCAATCCTTCAGAAATAGGTAAGCCCTGGCCAGAAGGGCCGTTGCCGCGAACCGGTTTGGCCGAACCCTCTCTCCATTTGAAAAGGAGTAATCGGACGGTAGTATTTTTTGAGCATCCAGGCAATCATCTATCACTTGCTGAAATATCTTTGTTGCGGATAAGGCTGATAAGGCAGTATTGACTTGATAATTCGTTGTTGTCGCCAACGGAATATGGCCAAAAAAATTCACCAGATAAAAATAGCATATGGCCCGAAAGAACTTTGCTTCTCCTTCCAATTCTGACTTCGTGGCGGGACTCAGCCCGGTGGAATTTTTTAGACCCTCCAAAACTGCATTCGCCTGGTAAATATAGTTGTAGGTATTCTGCCAGAGCCCTGACACAAGACTATTTCCGGGAGTTAATGCGTTTTGGAAGCATTGCAGTTGATCAGCGTTTCCGGAATAATCCACGAATTCATCAGCGGAGAGTCCTCCCATCAGGCTAAGTTGCTGATTTAGCAGGCTACCATATTTACCCATCATGTTTATGTAAATTCCGGTCATCGCGGCGACAGCAGACTGATCGTTTGTAAAAACATTCGTACTGACAAGTGAAGTTTTTGGTGCCGGGATATCTACAAACTTCTGGCAGGATCCGCAGAAGATGATCCCAATGACCAGTAGCTGCTTTACCAATATTCTTTTTTTGAATTTCATTGTTTCGATTTAAAAAATAAATTGTACACCAGCCACAATCGTCCTTAGTGGTGGCAGTACTGAAGTGCTTTGTGTTTCAGGGTCGAGTCCTTCATAATCAGATATGGTAAAAAGATTCTGCGCCTGTGCGTATATCCTGACATCCTGCCAATGATTCTTATCCATCCACTTCTGCGGCAGATGATAACTCAGCGAAATATTTTTCAGCCTGATAAAGGAGGCATTGGATATTGTATTATCTCCCAAAAGGCTGGCATTGAACCAGGCTTGAGAAGCGGGCGAGCCAGGGTCCTGAGTAAACTGCTGTATGTTTGTTATGTTACCCGGTTGCCGCCAGCGATTTAAAACAAGGGTTGGCTGATTTGTCATGGTACCCGGTGCCGCCGGATCGCTGTACAAATAATTGTATCCTGTCTGCTGAACAAACTGAAGAAGAAAATTCAATTGCCATCGACCGTATTGGAAACTACTGCCCAGTCCCCCGAAATAATTTTTCGCCAGGGTTTTATAATCCGTTAAATCCTCCGGGTAAGTAATTTGCCCGTCTTTATTTACATCAAGAAAGGTGTAAACGCCAGTCTTTGGATCTACTCCGGTACCATGAAAAAGTTTCTTGATGTATATGGGCTTGCCAATTTCATAAACGTTCGCGTAGTTGGAACCTGCCAGATTTGGATAAGAAAGCAATTCATTCTTTGGAAAGGTCAGGTTCAGCGACAGGCTCCAGGTGAAGTGGTCGTTTTTTATGAGTACGCCGTTCGTTTCAATTTCCCATCCTTCATTTAATAGTTTCGCAGGCGAATTATCCTTTATCGAGGGAAATCCGGTTACATAAGACAGTGGATAGCCGATCAACTGGTTTGTCGTGATATTATGATAATAATCCACAGATACAAACAATCTGTCCTTTGCCAGACCAAATTCCATGGCGATATCCAGTTTCTGATTTGTTTCCCATTTGTAATTCGGGTTAT
>JABDFX010000036.1 GCA_013286315.1 Bacteroidota bacterium
TGCTATATCCTTCCTGTTCTCTTCCTGTAGACAGCAACCCAACAGCAACAAATAGAGAAGACAATAAGAAGCTGGTACTAACCTGACAGAGGATCTACGACCCGGTCCAGACTGGAAAACCCCATTTTGACCGGAAAGTATATTTCACAGAGCCTCTGTACACACTCTGTGTTTTGTTCTGAAAGAATTTAAGGTTTTCGAAGATTTTACGGATCAGACCGCAGAATCTTCTTCCATTGCCTGGCAATAGTATTGCCGATATATCGGGAATCATCTGAATATGGATAGAGGAATTTTCAGATCGGGAACGAGCGGTTTGGTTTTAAATGAGCCAAATAAACTTCATTTCCCAGCTGAATTCCGGGAGAAACACCGCCTAATCTATTATGCTTCAAAATTTAACAGCATTGAGATCAATAGCAGCTTCTATAAAATACCGCTTTGCCGGACTTATAAAAACTGGGCGGAGATGGTGCCGGATGACTTTCAATACACGATTAAATTATGGCGGGGGATTACGCATGAAGAGATCTATGATCATAACGATCTGAAACAGTTCTTTGCCGCCATTCAATGCCTGGGTCATAAAAAGGGCTGTCTGCTGATACAGTTTGCAGCAAAAGCCAAAATTGATTTTTCGGGATTCGACCGTTTACTTGAAAACATCCGCAGACTGGATCCAAAGGCAGACTGGCGTCTTGCAGTCGAATTCCGGCATACACAATGGTATGCCAGCGAAATCTACGAGATCCTGGATGAATTTAATGCCAGCATGGTATTGCACGATATGCCAAAATGTTTACCTCCCGAATTAAATAAAAACGCAGACTTTGTTTACCTGAGATTTCATGGAGAGAAAGGCGACTATCGGGGTTCTTACTCTATTCAGCATCTGCAAAAAAAAGCAAATGAAATACAAGGTTGGTTGCATCAGGGAAAAGACGTGTATGCATATTTTAATAATACGATCGGGGATGCGACCTCGAATCTGCAAACACTCAGAGATTTGGTTGATCATTCCAAATGATACTTTCTCATTTCTCGACAATATCATTGTACTCAGGATGCCTTTTGAGATAAACGGCTACAAAAGGACAAATGACTTTTACTTTAATATTTGTCGCCTTAGCCCATTCAAGGGCGGTATGGGCCAGTAGCGAGGCAATGCCATGGCCCTCCAGTTTTTTGGGAACATCTGTATGCATGAGCCATAATAATTTATCGTGAAACCGGTATTGCAGTACAGCCAGTTCTCCATCTGCCTGTACTTCAAACTGTTGCTGATTCAGGTTGTTGGTTACAGATAATTCCATTTTTAAAAGTTGGTGATTAATTTCAATTGACAATTAATCCCGCATATTGCGGGAACAGTTATTTGAACTTCTTTTTAAAGTTAAAGATTAACTTTAGTTAAATGCCTGCCATGAAATCGAAAATCTTCTTTACGGTTTCTGCTATATTCTGCACTCAGTTATTTCTGAGCGCACAAACCGGTAATCCAAAAGTAAACCCATACGAAGTTGCCGCCTTTAACAGGTTGGTAGATTATATTAAAACGGATACTCAGAAGGCAAAAATTGCCGAATATGAAAAAAATAATATATCCCACCAGGGGGAGGAACATATATTGTCCATCCCGGTTGCAAGGGGTGCGGCTGCAGAAGGACCTGAGTCAGGTAGCTGGGACAAATTTCTGCCGACAGTATATCACAAAGAAGCCACAGTCGGATCACCGTTTTTAATTTCACTGTATGTGCAGGGCCTGGTGGTAAATCAACTGGACTCTGTTATCAATAAGCCCGACTACTTATATAATTATGATAAAATAACCGGTAATCTTTTATTGAAAAGAAATAATCAGGATCCCATCGGAGTGAACCGGGACCAGGTAAAAATGTTTTGCCTGAAACTCGATCAGGGTGGTTTTATTTTTATGAGAGTCCCGTTAATCAATGCAAATGAATACTTCCAGGTGATTTCAAAGGGATCAAAATATTCATGTTATAAATTATATAAAAACGTTTTAGTTAAAGCAAATCAGCAATCGACATCCGGTTATACGCCGGATGGTAAAAATTATGACGAGTACAAAGATGTGGACACGTATTATATGCTGGGCGAAACAAAACAGGAATGGACTATTTTTGAACTCACAAAAAAGTCCATCCGTAAAGCGTTGATTGAGCAATCCCCGGCGGTGGAGTCATATATTAAAGATCATAGGGGTGATGAGATAACGGAATCCTACGTAGCCCAATTGTTAGGCAAACTGAACAACTAACGGGGATAGCCCGCCTATTTTTCTTCGAAAAGCCGTTTGTAACCTAGTCCGGTCATTTTCAATGAAATGGACGACCGGACAGCGTTTATGTTGCCAAAATCTGCTTCTATTGAACGAAATGGCCCGATAGTGGTTATAGATGGGTAAAAGGCCCGTTTCCGGTTAGAATAAAGACCGGAGGAAACAATTTGGTAACATTAACTTAATATGGGGTGTGGTATTACGAGGCTATTTTGCACCAGTTTTAATAACATCTTCATTATGCAACAGGAATTTCAACTTCATTTTCCACTGTTAAACAGGGTAGCCAAAGTAAGAAAATCTCCTTACTCCCTGGTAATTTTACGTGAAGGATTATATTCTGTTTCAGTAGACAAATTGCCGCTCATTGAATACTATGTTTTCTTTGATAGCCCGATAAAGGGAGAACAAATGAAACTGAAGTTTTATAAAACGGTTTCCGACGGTAAATGGTATGATAAATCTTATTCTGAAGAAGCTGAACTGAACTCACCCGAGTTCGGAATACCGGAAATGAACAAGGAATTAAAAGCTGTGCTGGATGCTTATGATGCAGCACACGCGAAACACAAAAGCTTCTCTGCCTGATACATATTTATTGAGCATAATCATTCTGCTGTCATCGAACGTTGAAAAGAGGTGATACTTTTGTTATGACTCATTTTCTTCATCAAACAGAGTATCAATTCTTTTTGCTCCGGTGATTCTCCCGTAATCTGACTGATCGTTTCCGCCAGATTAATATCAGATAACCTACTCCCGGGATTCAAATACCTGTCCGCCAGAAAATCTAAAATGCCGAGCTCGTGCATGAGATTCATTTTTCCTGCCAGGTCAAGCGGGACCGGTATTTTCATCTCTTCCGGATGACTGGCTTTTCGCATGGCAGTTTTTAATGAGCTGATGAAATCGGCGTAGATCATTCCCTGGGCGTATAAATACAATTCAATAAATTTTCGCTTTTTACCCGGACCATTTAAATGCCTGGTGAACGCATCATAAAATCCTCTGTAAAACACCGACATACATTGCAGCTTGAAACTTTTGTCATACTCGTTTTGCAAATTTATTTCGATACTATTCACAACACTATTGGCTTCATCCAGCAGATCTTCCACCGTTTTATCGGCGGAGCTGTTTTGCTTTATCCACTCTTCAAATGAGGGTTTGCGTGTGAGAAAAACGGACAAGATAAAATGGCTGTAGGTTGAGCTGTTTGAATTCGCGGGTTTGATATTAAAGGCAATGATCTGGTCATACTGAAATTTCTTCACCGTTAGTCCGGGGTTGTTCCTTTCTTTCTTAAAAATATCGATCAGCTCTTCCGTTTTTTCTCTTTCAAAGAAGAAACGGAGACGCGGATCAAATTCGGGGAAGTCGAAGGGAATAATGCCGAACCAGCGATCAAAAAACGCTAATTTCTCCACATATTTCTTCAGACTTTTGAATTCGATGTATAAACTTCGGATTTGGTTTTCAGAATAATACTGCGTCATGAAACGAACGATGATTATTTCAAATATAGCATTCACTTCATCTCGTTTATGAGCTGTAACTGCAGGTTATTAAATTATTAAGTATTTGTAAAGGCTCCGTTACCACACCATTGGGAAAGCGATTTTGAATCTGTTAACATTTTGGTCATATTCCCGTAACATTCCATTCATAGGATCGTCCGTCTTTTACAGCCAAATCAAATTACAACTAAACAAGTTTTTATGAAAAGTTTGATCACCAAAACTTTACTACGGTTATCGCTCATGATTATCATTGCTTCATTTATTTCTAATTCAACAGAAGCACAAAGCGCTTTGATTAATGATTCCCTTTATAAAGCCGGGGTGGAAAATGCCGGCAGGCTCTGGGGATATGCTTTCGGGGATTTTGCTTATAAGTCGCATTCCGATTCTTTGTCGAGAGGCGGAAGCAACCAGTACACAGGGATCCGGCCACAAACGACCATGTTCCAGTTCCGTCGTATTTATCTTGGCTACGATTATAATATCTCAAAAAAATTCTCTGCCGAACTTTTACTTGCTGCGGAAGATAATTTTCCTCCGGGTGCACCCCCGGTAGGTAGCGCAGGTGGCACAACCACTTCATTCTCTGCCGGTAATTCAACAGGGGATTTGTTGACAAACCAGAAAATGACCTTTTATATTAAGAATATGAACATACGCTGGAAGGGAATCTGGAAAGGTACGGACCTGGTTGTGGGTGAAATGGCTACGCCTGCTTTCCCATTTATTTCAGAAAAAGTATGGAGCTACAGGTCAATCGAAAGAACCATTTCCGATATACGTCGCACCCCTTCCTACGATTTTGGTGTCTCGTTGCAGGGAACATTTGATCCGGAAACAAAAAACTTTGGTTATAATTTACTGGCCGCAAATGGTACCAGTGACAAGCCGGATTACACGCCCTATAAATGGTTTTATGCAGATGTTTATGCCTACTTAGGACATAAGCATGTTGTAATAGACCTTTACGCTGATTACCAGAGACTGAACTGGTCACCAACATGGAAGCATTCACGCCAGATGATCAAGGGCTTCCTGGCCTGGAATAGTTCCGCAACGGATAAGAGTATGAACCCGGGATCCGGATATACGATCGGTGTTGAAGGGTTTATAAATACGCTGAAGAATGATAATGTTGCAGCTAAAATTGCCGGTGGTGCAGATACTTTGACTACCGCACCCTCAGGAATTTCGTTTTATATACATGGTGATATCATACCTAATAAACTCAGGTTTTTTGCCCGTTATGATATCTACAACCCGAATAACAAGGTTGACCAGAATACTTACAAATCCTATTCAGGAAATACTTCAAATTATAATGATAACTCTTTCCATACTGTTTATAATGGAATTGCCGCAACACCAACTGTTACTTATACAACGACCGGCGACCAGACTTACAAACAGAGTTTCATTACAGCGGGTTTAGATTTTAAGGCAGCGAACCGGGTTCATTTTATGCCGAATGTCTGGTATAACAGTTATTCATCGCAGATCGCATCCAATAAAGATCATGACTTGGTATTCCGTCTTACGTTCTTCTTTGCCTTTGGGAAGAATTATGATAATGGAGGCTTTTAGTAATATTAAATCAACCTAAATAAAGAATCATGCAAACGTTCTTCAATTCCTTAAAACAAGGCCTCGCTGCTTCTGTGCTGTTAGCAGCTGCGATTACAAATGTTCAGACGGCCGCAGCCCAGGATGACAAAACATTACTTGGTGCGGGAAGTTCATTCATCAATCCCCTCTTCTCCAAAATGTTCGCAGATTATAACGCGAAAACAGGTATCCAGGTTAATTATCAGAGTATCGGTTCGGGCGGGGGCATATTGCAGTTGACAAACAAAACGGTTGATTTCGGTGCTTCGGATGGTCCATTGAATGATGAGCAGACTGCAAAATTCGGAGTGCCTGTCTTGCATATTCCACAGGCTTCAGGAGCCGTAGTCATAACCTATAACCTCCCGGGTGATAATAATAACCTCAACCTTACACCGGATATCATAGCAGATATTTTCCTGGGGAAGATCAAAACCTGGAACGATGCACGGATCACTTCCATTAACAAGGGAGTCAATATTCCGGGCCTGCCAATCCTGGTTGCCCATCGTTCAGACGGTAGCGGAACAACTAACATCTTCACCAACTATTTATCCAAAGTGAGCCCTGAATGGAAATCAAAAGTTGGAAGTGCGGGTGCCGTAAACTGGCCTGCTGGTTTGGGCGGAAAGGGAAATGAAGGTGTTGCCGGATTGGTAAAGCAAACGCCGGGAGCGATCGGATATGTTGAATTGATTTATGCGCTCCAGAATAAAATGGACTATGCGAAAGTGCAGAACAAGAAAGGTAAATTCATAATTCCTTCCATTGCTTCGGTAACATCAGCAGGAAACGTGAAGATGCCCGACGATGCAAAAATATTCATCACAGATACTGATGCTGCTGACGGATATCCGATTGCCGGATTTACCTGGGTTTTGATTTACAAAGAGCAGAATTACAACGGCCGTTCGAAAGACCGGGCAACCAAATTATTAAAATTACTCTGGTGGAATATCCATGAAGGCCAGGCTTTCACAGAACCCCTGAATTATTCTCCTCTGTCAAAGGAAGCTCTCAGAGTAGCTGAAAAAATATTAAAATCAGCTACCTACGACGGCAAAGCAATCCTTTAAATTTGTCAATGGTTAATTGTCAATTGTTAATTCAATTGACAATTAACCATTGACATTTGACAATTAATGTATGAATAATCAGAAACCAAGGACGAAGGCAAAGAGTTCCAGCGGGATGATCAGGGCAGAATCTATTTTCAAAAGATCCCTGGTAGGCGTTGGAATTGCAATGATTTTGCTGGTAGTTGGTCTGATGCTCACACTGATCATCGAGTCTGTGCCTTCAATGAAAAATCTGGGTATAAAATACCTCTGGGGCAGGACTTGGGATCCGGTCAATAATGTATATGGAGCTTTACCCTTTTTGATTGGCACCCTGCTGACTTCCTTCCTTGCCTTAATTATTTCAATACCTTTTTCATTTGCGATTGCTATCTATCTGGGAGAATACAATCCCAAAGGATGGCTTTCCAATTTCTTAAAAAATACGGTTGAATTAATTGCAGCTGTTCCTTCAGTTATATATGGATTCTGGGGATTATTGGTGCTGGTGCCGCTGGTGCGGTCACTGGAAACTAAGGTTGGTGTTTTGCCTTACGGGATCGGAATTTTTACAGCTTCTCTGATTCTGGCCGTTATGATCATTCCGTATGCCGCATCCCTGGGACGCGAGATGATCCGGCTCGTGCCTTCGCCATTGAAGGAAGGAGCTTATTCATTGGGCGCAACGAGATTTGAAGTAATTAAAAATGTAGTGCTTCCTTATACTAAGTCCGGATTATTCGCAGGTATTTTACTTTCCCTGGGAAGAGCCCTGGGTGAAACTATGGCAGTAACCATGGTGATCGGAAATACGAGCATGATACCCGACAGCATTTTTGGACCCGGTAATACGATGGCCAGTGTCATTGCCAATGAATTCACAGAAGCCGATCATACACTTTATCTTTCAGCCCTGATCGAATTGGGATTGGTCTTATTTATAGTGACTGTAGTCATAAACATGATCGGGAAACGAATTATTAAAAGATTTACCAACGAATAATATATGAACGCAAATGTAAAATACAGGGTAGCCAAAAGTAAATTTGTGCAGGCTGTTACTGTTTTTTTTGCATTTATCATAACGTTGCCGCTGATATTCATCATTATTTACATTTTTAGAGAGGGCGTCACAAAAATTAACTGGGCATTTCTGACTCAGATACCAAAACCTGTCGGGGAAGCTGGCGGTGGCATTGTCAACGCGCTGATAGGTTCCATTATCATTGTTCTGGTTGCTTCCATTATAGCTATTCCAATTGGTATTCTCTGCGGAATATATCTGAGTGAAAATAAAACCGGTCGCCTTTCATATTGGTCCCGCTTATCTGTGGATGTACTTCAGGGCGTTCCATCCATTGTAATCGGTATCGTGGTCTATTTCTGGGTCGTAAAACCCATTGGTACTTTCTCTGCTTTGTCCGGAAGTGTCGCACTCGCGATTATGATGTTACCCATTTTGATCCGATCCACGGAAGAAACGCTCAAGTTGATTCCATTCTCTTTAAAGGAAGCGGGCCTGGCATTGGGGCTTCCCTATCATAAAGTTATTTTAAGGGTAATAGTTCCCTGCGGTATCAGCGGAATTCTTTCAGGTGTTATGTTATCCATCGCGCGTATTGCCGGAGAAACAGCCCCATTATTATTTACCGCATTTGGGAATCCTTATTTGAATACAAACCTTACCAAGCCGATGCAGAGCCTGCCTCTGATGATTTTCAATTATGCCACCAGTCCTTATGACGAGTGGCATGATATGGCCTGGGGCGCCGCATTGATCCTGCTATTTACGGTATTGTCATTAAACATTATTACCAAGCTGATAACAAGAAGATGGAACGTACAATTATAAAAAGCAGGAATTTCAATGCCTATTTCGGAACCAATCACGTGGTGAAGAATGTCAATATTGATATTCCGAAAAACCAGGTTGTTGCTGTGATGGGACCCTCAGGTTGTGGAAAAACCACCTACCTGCGATGTATTAACCGGATGCATGAACTGATCCAGGGAGCAACCTGCAAGGGGGAAATGATCCTGAATAATGAGAATGTATATGAAATGCATCCCATCTTTGTACGATTGAAAATAGGGATGGTTTTTCAAAGACCCAATCCTTTTCCAAATCTTAGCATTTACGATAATGTGATTGCCGGTTATAAGCTGAACGGTATGAAACTGCCGAAAGCGGAAAGAGATCAGAAAGTGGAAGAGTCATTATCCAAAGCGGCACTCTGGAAGGAAGTAAAAGATTCACTGCATAAAAAGGGAACATTTCTTTCCGGTGGTCAGCAGCAGCGTTTGTGTATCGCACGTGCGATTGCGATGGAGCCGGAAGTTTTGTTACTGGATGAACCCACATCCGCGCTCGATCCGATTTCCACTTCCAGTATTGAAGAACTGCTGCATGATCTGAAGAAAAACTATACGCTCGTTATTGTAACGCACAATATGCAACAGGCAGCCCGGGTGAGTGATAAGACAGCATTCTTTTATGTGGGTGAACTGGTGGAATACGACGATACAAAAAAAATGTTTACCAATCCATCGGATCAGCGAACACAGAATTATATAACCGGAAGATTTAGTTAGGCCTAACTTATAACAAAGATATCATGTCACAATTAGAAATAGAGCTGAAGCAGTTAAAAGTGGAGATCATCAATATGTGGAACCTGGTGCATTCACAGGTTGTTAAGTCGAATGTTGCCATGGTGAACTTCGACAAGAATCTTGCCCGCGAGGTAGTGAGCCGGGAAAAAAGGGTAAACGGTCTGGAATTGAAAATTGACCGTGACTGTGAAAATATATTTGCGTTGTTGACGCCGGTGGCAGTTGACCTTCGCTTCGTGTTGGCGGTATTGAAAATCAATTCCAACCTGGAACGAATCGGAGATATTGCAGAAGGAGTGGCGAAATATATTTTGAGTGCTGACAAGCCGTTCAATCCCGAACTGCTCCGGATGACTGAAACCATAGCGATGTATGATGAAGCCATCAATATGCTGGAAGATACGTTGACGGCATTCGAAAAAGAAGATACCCAATTAGCCCGGAGTGTATTTCAGAAAGATGAATTCCTCGATAAGATCAATATAAATGCGACCAACGCAACCTGTCAGTACCTGGTGCTGCATCCGGAAGATGCCTATCAGTCCCTGATTAATCTGTCTGTCATCCGGAGGCTGGAAAGAGTTGGCGATCAGTCAAAAAATATCGCCGAAGAAACGATCTTTTACGTGGAGGCGAAGGTACTCAAGCACGGTGAAGCCTAGCGGCAAGTATGAAAGTATGGAAGTATGGAAGTATGGAAGTGATATTCAGATACTTCCATACTTCCATACTTCCATACTTTCATACTACTTTAGTTCCGCATTTTTCACCAGTGCATCGGGATTCTTGAGAAACGCGTCTCTGCATTCATCGGAACAAAACCCATACACCTTTCCCTTATAATGAACGGTATCTGCTATGCCGGCCGTAACGGGCATACCACAATTTGGGTCCTTCTTATTATCCACCATGGCCGCCGTGTACACCGGTTTATTGCTGTCTGTCTTAACAATCATGGTATCTGCACCAGTGATTACAGCATCACTCTCTTCGCTTTTTGGATTTTGATGACAGGCGGCGATCGCCAGCATAAAGACAAACACAAAATAGAATTGTGAAATTTTTTTTAGCCTTAACATTGATTTTATATTCAGTTTCAAAAATATAAAAATAGGTAATATTTTTATGTCAGAATCTAATTTAAAGAACTGTTCTGATCTTTTCCTTGTTGCAGCGGATACTGATCATCTTTCTATTCCGTGATATTTAATAATATCTTCCTGCAAACTTTTTTCCAGATCGTCGAGTTTATCTTTTATCCGGGTAAGTATTTCCAGATAATGCGTTGATTTGGTTACTTGCAAAATATTCTTGTACTGATGTAGCGCGATTAGGTTTTTATGATCCTTCAATTCGCCGTTGATAAAGCGACATAAGCGGGTAACAAAATCTTCCAACTTTGAATTTCTTGTATCGACTTCATTTAACCCTTCCTCAGCTTCAAGAAGCATGTCCACAATTTCCCTACGATTGTATCCTCTAATTTCCTGTTCTATTTCTTCACACTTATCCGGACTGGAGAATTGATTAACCTATTCAATAAGTTTACAGAATATTCATCGAAGAACAAAAGTTTACCTCGTTGCTTTTTTGGCATAAATCAGCTTAGATTTCAAGTAAATCGATTGGGAATTTCTTATTTTATTTCATAGTTGGTCCAAGACTCTTAATATTAAAATCTCATTTTTTAATATAAACTTTGTCCGCAGGAAAATTAATTTCTTTTAAATAATTTAATATCTCAACTTTTATTTTTTGTTTTTCGGAGTGTTCTTCAAACTTTTCAAAGTTCAGGAAATAAAAAATATCTAATGGTGTACGTCCATCTAAAGATCGGGCTATTGGATTCGGTATAGGCATTTTTCTTTCAAGGATCAGATCTTTCGCTGCAAAAATTCCGTCTTTCCTTTCATCGATAAACATTTTAATCCATACCGCAAAGCCATGGTCACTATATTGAAAATAAGGATCTGCACCATAACTCATGAGCAATTTGAAACACGGAAAATCTGTCACTCCTCCTACCAGAGGGGTAGTATAAGTTCCATTTTCAGAATAAGAGTTTGCATCTGCATGATTTTCCAAAAGCAATTTTAATATAATATATGAGTTCTTGCGCAATGATATAAATCTAACCGCTTCATGTATTGCCTGATCTCCCGATGAATCCCTTAAATTCAAATCAGCACCTGCTTTTAGCAATGCCTGCGTTGAATTAAATTTATCGTTTCCGACAGCCAGCATAAGCAACGAGCGGCCAAGCTTCGGTTCCTGTAAATTAATATCAATTTCCTTTTGCTTCACTATTTCAAATATTGCGGCTGTGTCTTCCTGCTTAACGGCTTTGGCAAGCTCCCAGTTGGGCGTATTTTTAAACAGTTCCCATTTATAACCAGGAGCCAATCCATCATCTTGAGAACACGAAGACAAACAAATTGACATTAAAATTAAAATAAATGTATATGTTCTAGTCAGTATCATGATTGCTATTTTAAAGCTTCGATTACGTTTTCAATATTATGACTATAAGGCCATACTGGAAAATGAGCTAACTCGGATGTCCAATCTCGTATCCAAAATCTATTACCATCTGCGTCTAAGCGAATGCCTTCAGTTAAAAAGTTTAACGGATCAGTTACCATAACATATTAATTTATATTAGAAGTTCTTGCGAATGCTACGCCATATAATAATTTTGTCTGGAAGCTGACGCCAGCCGCATTATACGTCATCGCCAACCTGCCCGTCACAAGCGATGCAAGCGCAGCTTCGCCTCCTCCTAACGAATGACCAAAAAATGTGAGAGGTGTATTACCGGCAAAGTCATTCACTTCTTTAGCCAAATTGACGGCACTTTCATATTGCCCAGACAAACCCACAGTCTGCATAAAATCCTGAGTCCAATCCACCAAATCTTTCGTGCCTGCGAAAGCCACGCAATACCCAATTACGTTATCATCTACAACTTTTTCATATAACTTGGCTTGAAATCCATTTCCTGCGTTTTTTAGAAGTGATTTGATATTGGCTGGCACATTCGTAACCTCAGTCCAAGGCCTGTGTGTATAGTCAGAAGCGGATTTTATTATGAACCATACGACCTAGAGATCAGGGGGTACTGGGCCAGGGTAGAGAATGTGTCGACCTGGCTGCCGTATGATTAATATCCCGGGAAAAACTAAAAAACAAGTGTGGAAGACTGGAAGACTGGAAGTCTGGAAGTGATTTATAAGATTTAACTATAAATATTATGACTAAACTCTGCGGATTTACTTTACTGTTTTTGATTTGTTGTTTCGGCGCGTTTTCACAGGCTGTTCTCAAAGGGAAGGTGATCAGTGAGGAAACACAAAAGCCTTTGGCTTCTGTATCGGTTTATCTAAACAATACTTCTCTGGGATCAATTACAAGTGAAGACGGCGCATTTACTATCAGAGGAATACCATCGGGTAAGTTCAGACTGGTGGCATCCTGTGTTGGTTTTGAAACCTATGTAAACATGATTGACCTGCGAACTATGGGGAAAGATTTTATCATATCGTTGAAACCAAAACCGGAAGAACTTCAAAGTCTTTCCGTAACACCTCCTGAACCCGATGGTTGGAAAAAATGGGGCAAACTGTTTACTGAATTATTTATCGGAGATACACCCGGCTCCAACGATTGCAAGCTCACCAATCCCGATGTGATAAAGTTCAGGATGAATGCCGATAATACATTAACAGCATACGCAAAAGAACCTCTGCAGATCGTGAATTATAATCTGGGTTATGAGATAAAATATAAACTGGAAGAATTTCAATACGATTTCAATATCAAACTGGTAAACTATAGCGGTTATGCATTCTTCACAGATATGGGTCTAAAACATCCGAACCGGGTGCGTAGATATGAGGAAACAAGACTTGAAACATACAAAGGATCTTTACTGCATTTCAAGCGCGCATTTTTTGCAAACGAGCTGGATGCACAGGGGTTTGAATTGCGGAGTTTGGGTAATATATCTAATCCGGAAAAAGATAGAGCAAAACAGGTGTTAAGCATGCACCACAATGGACAAGTAGTTGACACGGCGGATTCACATTTAGGATACGAAATGGGGCCAGGGGGAGTGATACAAAATTTAAGAACCACAACTCATACTGTAGATTCAACAGATTATTTTAAAAAGAAATTATTAGAATCTGATTCAGTAATCAGTCACCAGCTCATTTCATCTGACAGCATTGGGTTTGCTGCTGATAGTACGGTCGCGGGTATGTATTTTAAGGACTCACTGGAAGTATCTTATAAATTTAAGACGATTCCCAACCGGTACAAACTTCTTAATAAAGATCATAAGCATGAAACATTCCCGGTTTCGCAGTTCGTTTTTGTAAATAAAAGACCCATTTATATTTTGAATAGCGGGTATCACTATAAGCCCTACGATTTAAAAATAACGGGATACTGGGCCTGGGCGGAAAACATTTCGACATTGCTGCCCTTTGACTATCGCCCGCACTGACTTCGTCAGGTATAAGAGTGTAGGAGTATAAGAGTATAATAGTGCATGCGACAATCAACTCTTATACTCTTATACTCCTACACTCTTATACTTTCCCTCGCTGCTTCCCAACCAATGATCGCTGACTTCCGGTCGATGCCCCAATGGTATCCTCCCAAATTTCCGGATGAAGTAATCACGCGGTGGCAGGGAATGATATACGCGATGGGATTACTTCCAATAGCGGTGCCTACAGCGCGGGAAGCTTTCGGATCGCCGATTTCGTTCGCGATTTCGAGATATGATTTTAACGAGCCCAGGGGGATCTGTAAAAGCGCATTCCACACTTTAATCTGGAAAGGCGTTCCCTTTAAGTGCAATTTGATTTTATCGAGATCGTTCCAGTCATCGCGAAACATTTTCAACGCCTCCTGCTGATGCAGATCTGTATTCTGTTCGAGTATGGCAGCAGGAAAACGACTGGTCAGATCACTGAGTTCCGGGGATTCCTGTACAAAAGAAATATGACAGATCCCTTTTTCGGTGGAAGCAATCAAAACATTGCCGAAAAGCGTTTCGGCGTGACTATAATATATGTGCAGATTCCTTCCTCCCTGCTGATATTCGCCGGGTGTCATTCCCTCGATCTGTATAAATAAATCATGGAGCCGGCTGGTACCGGAGAGTCCTGTTTCAAAACTAACCGTGGCCAGGGTTTTCTGTTGCTGTAACAACCGCTTGGCATATTCAATGCTGGTGAACTGGAGAAATTTTTTGGGACTTACGCCGGCCCATTCTTTAAATAACCGCTGAAAATGAAAAGGGCTGAGATGAATCTGCCGGGCGATTTCATCTAAATCCGGCTGTTCCTGGAAATTTTCACGGATGAAGCGGATGGCCTGTTCGATGCGTTCATAATCTAACATGACACAAATTTAGGCCACTGAAAAAGGGAAGTCAACCCGGAAATTGCTATTTAATGGAATTTCATGTGGCCGGATTAACCTGCGGAGCATCTTTTTGAAAGCAATGAAGCGAATAACCTCTCGTTAACAATTAACAATTAACAATTAACCATTGACAATTAAGTCAGTCTCTCCTCGAAACCTCCTTAAAGTCCTTCGAAATATTCGCATTCATATATCCGGTGGTATCCGTCAGAATGCTGTCCCTTCTTTCCTTCATATTCACTTTAAAATCGCAGATATAACCCAGTTTACCTTCAAAAAAAGTTACTTCCAGAACTTTGAATTTCACGCGGCTGGTATCTATTTGCCGCTGGTGGTTTAAATACAGGTCCATGGCGGTTTTCAGATTCTCTTCTGTTTGATTTCTGCTGTCTTTCTTTAAGCAGGAATTAAAAAATATTCCGCCCGTCAGGGCGATGATTATGATAGCAGATGTTGATTTCATACGCGCAAAATAAATAAAAAGCCCAAAGCGTCAGGCAATTTTTAGCGGCCTTCATTAAGAATATGTTCATTGAACACATAGGGTATTCGCCGGACAATCATTTGAGGATGAGAGCTAATGACACACAATTAAAAGTTAAAAAAATATTAGGTCAGCATTAAATAAATCATAAATTTGGTTGTAATTAACATCGTTAAACCAAAAGACGAATTGCTTATGCCAACAAAATTTAAACTCCTAGCGGGGCTGAACACCGCGTTACTTCTTTTCCTCAGCGTAAGTCTTTTTGCTCAAACAACTATTACTGGACGTGTTTTAGGTAACACAGACAAGCAACCGATTGTTGGAGCAACAGTACAGGTAAAGGGTGGCAAGTCAGCGACTTTGACAGGATCGGATGGATCATTCAGTATCACATCCTCTCAAAAAGTGAGTGCGTTAGTCATTACCATCGTAGGTTATGAACCCATGACAGTTTCCGTAAAAGGGAACAGCGTGGGAGATGTATTTCTCTCCACCTCTGCAACATCTCTGAACGACGTGGTCGTAACAGGGTACACCACCCAGAAGAAAAAAGACCTGACGGGTGCTGTGGACGTTGTGAATGTTAAGGACATGAAATCCATACAGGCAGGAAGCCCCGAGCAGATGTTGCAGGGTCAGGCTTCCGGTGTAACGGTTATTACTTCAGGAGCGCCCGGCGGACCAACCAATGTGTTCATCCGTGGGGTAACATCTTTTGGTAATACCGATCCACTTTATATCATTGATGGAGTGCCTTTAAGCTTCCATGATATTAATGCAAACGACATTGAGTCCGTACAGGTACTGAAGGATGCATCCGCATCCATCTTCGGTGTACGTGGTTCCAATGGTGTTGTGATCATCACAACCAAAAGAGGTAAATCGGTTGGCAAGCCAACCCTTACTTTCGATGGTTATGTTGCTTCGCAACAACCGATAGGGGGAAATCCTTTCCACCTGCTGAATTCACAACAACTGGCGGATGCCCTCTGGCAGGCGGATAAGACTTCCGGGAATGTGGATAGTACAGGGAACCCATCTTCACAACAATATGGTGACGGACCTACACCTGTTTTACCGGATTATATTACACCGGGCGGTGCAAAGGCAGGAAGTCCTGCAGTAGATCCTTCAAAATATAATATTGATTACAGCAAGGGCCCGATCTACCAGATCACCGCTGCCAACAAGCAGGGGACTAACTGGTTCCACGAATTATTCAAACCGGCCCCGATGCAGAGCTATAATATCGGCATGCAGGGTGGAAGCGACAAATCTACTTATTTCTTCTCCCTGGGTTATTTAAACCAGCAGGGAACTTTGATCGACACGTATCTGAAAAGATATATGGCGAGAATGAATACAACTTTCCAATTGACAAAGGGTATCAGCGTAGGAGAAAACTTTTATACCTTCTATAAGGATAATCCGCAGATTACGTATTTCGGAGAAAACACGATCAACTACGATTATCGTGAACAACCGATCATCCCGGTACATGACAGCCAGGGTAACTGGGCAGGTTCAAACGGACCGGAACTGGGTAACTCTCCAAATCCGGTTGCTAATCAGGACCGCACGGCAAATAACAAGGGCAGTGACTGGCAGATCATGGGCAATTTCTGGGGCCAGGTTGACTTCCTGAAACATTTTACCTTCAGAACAAGCATCGGTGGGAATGTTGAGAATTTCTATTTTTATGCATATACTTATCATACGTATGAAAATGCCGAAAATAACGGTTCGAACGGATTCTCCGAAAACGCCAGTTATGGCAGCTACTGGGATTGGACAAATACATTGACTTATGCCAATACTTTTGGAAAAAGCAATTTGAAAGTATTTGTCGGTTCAGAAGCCATCGACCAGCATGGCAGGGCGGTAGGTGGTACAAGAATTAATTACTTCTCTGACAATCAAAACCTCTGGACCTTAAGTAATGGAGATCCTAAAGGTCAGACAAACTTCAGTGGAACAGGTGCAGGGTCTTTATATTCTCTCTTTGCTCAGGGCATATACTCTTATAATGACCGCTATTTGTTCACCGCAACGATTCGCCGGGACGGCGCTTCCGTATTCGGTGAAAACCAGAAATATGGTTATTTCCCGGCCTTCTCTGCCGGATGGGTACTCACCCAGGAAGATTTCATGAGCAGTCTTACATGGCTGAACTTCCTGAAAATCAGGGGCAGCTGGGGTAAACTGGGTTCTTATGCCAATGTAAATCCTTTAAATCAGTTTACTCTTTATTCAGCAGGTGCAGGTACTTCCTATTATGATATCGCCGGAACCAGCAACAGTACAGTTTTAGGTTTCCGTGCGGCACAGTACGGCAGCCCGAATACCGGTTGGGAACAGGATGTGATCACCAATATCGGATTGGATGCGGTTTTGATCAAAAACAAAATTGAATTCACAGCCGAATACTATCAAAAGAAAATCAATGGTCTGCTGTTCCAGGATAATGCAGCTGCTACATCCGGTGCGTTTTCCAGTGCAGAACCAGGTGCGCAGGCGCCGGCGGTTAATATCGGAGACGTTCAGAACAACGGGGTTGATATGAGTTTGACCTATCATGCAGTACTTAGTCCGGTTTCTAAATTAAACGTGACCGGTATCTTCACTACATATTCAAGCAAGGTAGTAAGCATCCCGAATGCAGGCGGTTACTTCGAAACAGGGGGTTCACGTATCGGAAATTTCGTGCGTAACCAACAGGGTCATCCGGTAGGAGCTTTCTTTGGATACCAGGTGATCGGTTATTTCGCCAATGCGGATGATGTATCAAAATCACCCACCCAACAGGACGCTGCCCCGGGCCGTTTCAAATATGCTGATATCAATCACGATGGCAAGATTGATGCCAGCGACCGTACATTCTTCGGTAATCCAAATCCAAAATTTACATATGGTATCAATGCCAATGCAACCATTAAGGATTTTGATTTCACTGCTCTGTTTTATGGATCTTATGGTAACCAATTAATTAACTATACACGCTACTGGACTGATATGTGGGCTTCCTTCCAGGGTAACAAGAGCATCAACTTACTCTATAATTCATGGACACCGTCAAATCTGAATCCAAAAGCACCTATTCTCGAAAACGCGTCAACTTTCAGTACGAACACAGTGCCGAATTCTTTCTATCTGGAAAACGGATCCTTCCTGAAATTGCGTTCTCTGATTATCGGGTATACATTACCAACTGCCCCATTGAAAAGCGTAGGTATTGATAGGTTAAGAATATATGTACAGGGTTCAAACCTTTTCACGATCACGAAATATACAGGTCTTGATCCTGAAATCGGCGGATCTTCCCAGGCTTTTGGAATTGACTATGGATCATATCCTGGCAACCAGAAATCTTATTCCGTTGGATTAAGTCTAACTTTTTAACTCATTGAATATCTGTTAAATTAAAACATATGAAAAAAGCAAATTTTAAAATATTTCTTCCGCTCGGGATAACCATGGTTGCGCTGGTGTTCTCCTGCAGCAAAAGCTTTTTGACGAAACCACCGGTTGGTAGTTATACACCGGACGTGGTTGCGACAAAAGCAGGCGTCGAAGGTCTCCTGATCGGAGCCTACTCATTGCTTGATGGAGTGGGTGGAGCAGGAACCAATGTGCCTGGCGGCGGTACTTGGGTATCCGCAGGTAGCAACTGGGTTTATGGTAGCGTTTGTGCCGATGACTCACATAAAGGTTCCGATCCGGGTGACCAGCCTGATATTGTTTCCCTGATGACATGGTCCGAATCCTCCACCAACAACTACCTCGAAGGTAAATGGGAAGCCATGTATGATGCCGTTCAGCGTGCGAATGAAGTGATAAGAGAATTGCGACTGGCGAAAGATATCGCCCCTGCTGATACGGTTGAAATTGTGGCAGAGGCTCGTTTATTGCGCGCATGGTATCATATGGAACTTAAGAAAATGTATGGTAATATTCCATATGTAAACGAAAGCGTTACGTATACAGCCGGTAACTGGCGCGTTCCGAATAGCGCGGACGTAGCAACCAATAATGGCGTAGTATGGCCTCTGATCGAAGCAGATTTAACTTATGCCGCTTCGAATCTGCCTGAAACTCAGGCCCAGGTTGGTAGAGCAAATAAATGGGCTGCGGAATGCATGCTTGCCAAAGCATTCATGTTTGAACAGAAATATTCAGATGCGCTGCCATTGCTGACAACCATTATTGCAAACGGTAAAACTTCCGGCGGAGCGAAATACGCGTTGAACAAGCATTTTAATGACAACTTTAATGCAGCAACTAAAAACGGGCCTGAATCAGTGTTTGCAGCGCAGAATTCCGTAAATGACGGATCTACTGCAGCAAACGCAAATGACGGTGATGTATTGAATTTCGATTATCAGGGACCGATCGGATGTTGCGGATTTAACCAGCCATCTTTTAGTCTCGTGAATGCATTTAAAACAGATCCCGTTACCGGTTATACCATGCCTGATACTTATAACACAGGCAACCTGAAAAGTGATCAGGGTCTGAAATCAACAGATGCATATACTCCGGATACTACAACCCCAGTCGATCCACGCCTTGACTGGACGGTGGGAAGAAGGGGAATTCCCTATCTTGACTGGGGTCTGAATCCCGGATTCGTGTGGGTTCGTAACCAGGCAAGCGCCGGTCCGTACCTGCCGATCAAGAATGTGCCTTACAAAGCGCAGCTTGGTGTATACACAGATAAGTCTTCCTGGACACCTGGCTATACAGCTATCAATATCAATCTGATTCGCTTCGCAGATGTATTACTCTGGGCAGCAGAAGCTGAAGTGGAAGTGGGAAGTCTCGATAATGCACAGGCGGATGTGAACCTGGTCAGAATGAGAGCAGCGGATCCTACCGGTTGGGTTCCTGGTTCCGTAGCACTTTACAAAGTGTCTCCTTATGCTCCAGGATTTTTCACAGCTCAAGGTCAGGCAGGTGCCCGTAAATATGTACAATTCGAAAGAAGAATAGAGCTGGCGATGGAAGGTCACCGCTTCTTCGACCTGGTACGTTGGGGAACAGCTGCCACTGAACTGAATGGATATGTTGCCCATGAAGTAGCAGCAGGATATAACCTGATGGCAGGAGCGACCTTTAAACCAACTTCGATTTATTTCGCTCTTCCTCAACAGGAAATAGATGCCAGTACTATAGCAGGTAAACCAACCCTGATACAGAACCCTGGATACTAAACCGGTTTTCATAATTAAAAGCAAAGTCCTGTCTTGGCCAGTCCAGACAGGACTTTGCTTTTCTAACGGCCGTCATTTTATTTTTGAATCAATTATATTGCAGCAGAAAATTTTTTCAATGTTTGATTTGAGAGGTACCCGGTATTTATTTTTTATTCTCCTGATTTGTACTTGTTTTTCCTGCAACCGCCATAAGACTTTATTTGAAACGATTTCATCGGATCATTCAGGTATTCATTTCAAAAACGAAATAAAGGAAACGGATTCCATGAATGTGCTGAAGATTTCCAACATTTATAATGGAGGCGGTGTGGGGATTGGCGATTTCAACCAGGACGGGTTACCGGATATTTATTTCACGGGCAACCTCGTGCCGAATAAGTTATATCTGAACAAAGGAGATTTTAAATTTGAAGATATTACCGCTGCTTCCGGAGCAGATGGTGAAGGAAAGTGGTGCCGCGGGGTCAGCGTGGTGGATATTAACAACGATGGATGGCCTGATATCTATGTATCTGCTACCATCAATCCAAAGGGGGAAAAGCGAAAAAACATTTTATATATTAACCAGGGCCTGGACAAAGATGGTATACCTCATTTCAAAGATATGGCCGCTGAGTATGGACTCGCGGATACCAGCTTTTCCACTATGGCGGCTTTTTTTGATTACGACAATGACGGGGACCTGGATATGTACCTGGTTGTAAATGAAATTGTAAATTCAACCATTCCAAATGTTTTTCACAAACTGGCAAGAGATGGATCATTCAGCAGCAGTGGCAAACTTTTCCGTAATGACTGGAACGATTCATTGAAGCATCCCGTATTCACCGATGTAAGTAAAGCTGCGGGGGTGGCTATTGAAGGATATGGTCACAGTGTCAGCGTTTGTGATATCAATCAGGACGGCTGGAAGGATTTATATGTAACCAACGACTATCTTCCAAACGACCTGATGCTGATCAATAATCACGACGGAACATTTACCGATCACCTGTCGGAGTATTTCAAGCATACTTCTTCTAATTCCATGGGTATTGACGTGAATGATATCAATAATGACGGCCTGGAAGATATGATCGTGCTGGATATGAACCCGGAAGATAATTTCAGGAAGAAGATGATGCTGAGCAGCGGAAGTTATCTGACTTATCAGAACAGTGATCTTTTTGGTTACAATTATCAATACGTACGCAATACCCTCCAATTGAATCAGGGGCCAAGAATAAATAGTAACGATTCTCTGGGCGCTCCGATTTTCAGTGATATATCTTTTTATGCAGGCGTTGCAGAAACAGACTGGAGCTGGACACCCATGCTTACCGATTTTGACAATGACGGATACCGGGACCTGATCATCACCAATGGATTTCCCAAAGATGTTACGGATCATGATTTTATTTCTTTCAGAAATCAATCCATTTCTCTGGTATCCACGTCCGATTTGCTGAAACAGATTCCGGAAGTCAAACTGCATAACTACGCCTTTCATAACAATGGCGATCTCAGTTTCACCAATGTAAGTGAGGACTGGGGACTGATGGTTCCTACATTCTCTAACGGCGCCGCTTATGCGGATTTGGACAATGACGGATTCCCGGACCTGGTCGTAAACAATATTAATGATGAAGCAGGTATATATCGTAACAAGAGCCGGGAGATTCAAAAAGAGCCGAATCACTTTCTGAAAATAAAATTTAAAGGGGAAAATAAAAACCTGAATGGATTGGGTGCATGGGTTGAACTGCACTATGATCACGGTAAAAAACAGGTATATGAAAACAGTCCATACCGCGGGTACCTGTCTACGATGCAGGATATCGCATTCTTTGGGCTTGGGAAAATAGTTGAAGTGGATTCAATCCTGGTCCGCTGGCAGGGTGGGAAATACCAGTGGCTCACACATGTGAAGTCAGATCAGTTGTTAACCGTGAATCAGAAAGATGCACAGTCACTTTATGATTTCAGGAAAGATTTGCTGGCAAAAGATAATCTGTTTACTGAAGTCACTGATTCTCTCGGCATGAATTTCACGCACCAGGAAAGGGACTACATTGATTTTAATATTCAGAAACTACTTCCGCACAAATTGTCTGATTATGGCCCGGCGCTGGCTGTTGGAGACATTGACGGCAACGGACTGGATGATTTGATCATGGGTGGATCGGCTTTTCACAGTGCAAGAATTTTTTTGCAGCAGAAGAATGGCAAGTTCATTCAGAAATCTCTGCTGGGCGCCGATTCACTTACAAAGATCAGTCACGATATGGGTTTGCTGTTATTTGATGCGGATGGAGACGGTGACCTGGATCTCTACATTGCCTCCGGAGGAAATGAATCACATGCGAATTCCGCCGCTTACCGTGATCATTTTTATCTCAACGATGGCAAAGGAAATTTTACCGAGCATCCGGAATCCATTCCGATTAATCTGACGAGCAAATTCTGTGTGCGGGCCGCGGACTATGACCATGATGGCGATCTGGATCTTTTTATTTCAGGAAGAGTGGATCCGGGCAATTATCCCAAACCGGTTTCCAGTTTTATATTCAGAAATGACTCGAAAGACGGTCATGTTCTTTTTACTGACGTAACGGCAACTGTAGCCGGGGACCTGGAAAAATGCGGTATGGTTTGCGACGCCGTATTTACTGACTTTGACAATGACGGATGGCCCGACCTGATCCTGGCGGGTGAATATATGTCTCTCGCATTTCTAAGAAATGATCATGGAAAGTTTGTGGATGTTACACCGGAAACCGGCCTCAACAAAGTTCATGGATGGTGGAATAGTATAACGGCCTGTGACTTCGACCATGATGGTGATATGGATTATTTTGTTGGGAACCTGGGAAAGAATAGTTATTTCCGTGGCGATCAGCAGTATCCGGTGCACGTGTATGCAAAAGATTTTGATAACAACGGGATTTACGATATGATCCCCTCGCTTTACCTTCCAGACCTGGAAGGGAAGAAGAAGGAATTTCCGGCACAGGGCCGGGATGATCTGTTAAAACAGATAAACGCCATGCGAAAGAAATTCCCGACCTACCGGTCTTACGCAACGGCCGATATGAGTCAGGTACTTACGGATGAGGAAAGAAAAAATGCGTTGATACTGGAGGCAAACGAATTCCGGACCATGTTGCTAAGAAATGACGGAAACGGTTCATTTACATTGATTCCGCTTCCGAAGGAAGCACAGTTCTCCATGATCAACGGGATGATCGCCGATGATCTTGATGGAGACGGGAATCCCGACCTGCTATTGAATTCAAATGATTTTGGTACCGATGTGACGGTTGGGAGGTACGATGCCATGAATGGTTTGATGTTGAGTGGGGATGGTCAAAATGGTTTCCAGTCAAAATCCATTTTACAGAGTGGAATTTTTATTCCCGGTAATGGCAAGGCACTTGTAAAACTAAGCGGCGCCAACGGACAATACCTGGTGGCGGCCAGTCAGAACAAAGGCCCTCTGAAAGTATTTCGATTAAACAGAAATCAGAAGATTATTCGACTGGCTCCGCTGGATGTAAAAGCCAGCATAAAATATAAAAATGGCCATACAGTTGAACAGGAATTTTATTATGGAACATCCTTCCTCTCCGAATCCGGGCGATTCATTCGGGTGGACGACCAGGTAACCGGGGTCGAGGTAACAGATAGTAAAGGGGTGAAACGGAAAATAAATCTTTAATCTTGCGCTATCTTATTATCATTGGCTTTTTTTGCTCCATTTATTCCTGTGATCCGTACAACAGAAATCAATCTCATAAACAAATACCAACGGATTCTGTAGCAGCCGGGGAGAAACTGGCAAAAAAATTTTGTCAGGGCTGCCATTCATTTCCCGAACCATCTCTTCTTGATGTAAACTCATGGGAAAACGGGGTATTGCCGAATATGGGACCCAGGCTGGGCATATTTAATCATTACTGGAAGGAATATCCCTCGATGCGAAGGGACAACCATTTGCCTCCGGGATTCTATCCTTCCCAACCACTCATGAATCCTGACGAGTGGCAAAATATTATTAACTATTATATAGCCACTGCACCTGATTCCCTGCCTTTACAACAGCGGCCTTACCCGATCAAAAATGACCTGACTATTTTTAGTGTTTCTGAACCTGTCGTTACAAAACTCAGTCCGACCACCTGTTTTATACAGATTGATTCATCCCGACCTCCATATACTGTTTTGCAAGCTGATATTTTCCGCGAGTCGCTAATGCGTTACGATGATAAACTCCAGCCAGTTGATTCCCTTCATTTTTCAGGTCCCGTGGTTGATGTTGACTTTCATGCCGGAACGATGGTGGCGACCAATATTGGAAATTTAAATCCGAACAATGCGAAGCTTGGAAAGCTTCAGACCGTTCTCACCAATGCACAGGGAAAGATGATACTGGATACTACGTCGTCGATTAATTTATTACAAAGACCTGTTCAGTCGATCAGGGTTGACTTAAACGGAGATGGCAAACCGGACGAACTGGTTTGCGAGTTCGGGCATCTAACAGGCGCTCTTAGCTGGTATGAAAATCTGGGTGACAATCATTATAGCCGGCATGTATTGCGCCCCGTACCCGGCGCCATAAAGGCCTACGTGCAGGATTACAACCACGATGGTCTGCCGGATCTTATTGTTTTATTCGCACAGGGGGAAGAAGGGATTTTTTTATTTACCAACCGTGGACACGGACAATTTGATCAGAAGGAAATTCTGAGCTTCCCGCCCTCCTATGGATCCACTTATTTTGAAATGGATGATTTTAACCACGATGGATTTCCGGATATTGTTTATACCTGCGGTGACAACGCAGATTTCTCTGTCGTGCTGAAACCTTATCACGGCGTATATATTTTCTTAAACGACGGTCATTGGAATTTCAAACAACGGTACTTTTTCCCCATCAATGGGTGTTATAAAGCCATGGCCCGTGATTTTGATGGTGATGGCGACCTGGACCTGGCAGTGATTTCTTTTTTTGCGGACTACCAGAAACAACCAGAAGAAGGGTTTGTATATCTCGAGAATAAGGGTGATTTTGATTTCCTGCCACATTCCTTACCGGCAACCCAACGTGGCCGGTGGCTGACAATGGATGTAGGTGATCTGAACGGGGATGGCAAACCAGATATCTTACTCGGCAATTTTTCTATCGCCCCCAGTTTTATAAAGCCAAAAGTTGATTTTAAAAAAGGACCCGCATTTTTGTATTTGAAAAACATTTCTAAATGAGTCAACCCATACTACCAGTGTGGTGAATGTGGAAGGGTGTGAAATGTAGGAATTCAAAGTTGATAAAGGAAATGACAATGTGGAGGTATATTTTAAACGCTACATATAATTTTGCGACATGCGAAGCGGGTTCCACATCCTCAAACTATCATTTCCAATTTGACACGTGCGAAGCCCATCCCACATTTTCAAACTATCATTTCCACATTTAACTTTGAATTCCTACATTTTCCACCCTTCCACATTCACCACACTTGAAATGATTTACTGAACCTCAAAATAAAACTTAACGCTCCCCGCAACCCCATTCTGATTAATGCCTTCCACAACACCGACATATTTCCCTTTCCGGTCGGATGAATAAAAACTGATTTCAGCTTCGCCACTTTTGCCAATCACGATATTGGGTTCCCAGGCAAGTACATTTCTAAAGTCTGGTAAACGTTTCGAACCGGTTTGGGACGCATCATATTTAGGAGAATAGAACTCACGCTGCAATTGTAAACCTTCATAATCAAGGATCAATGCACGATTGTTCATCTGTAGTCCTGCCATATCATTGTTATAAGAATACAAAGCGAAGATGCCACTGGCCACAACAGATCCGAGGAAGAACTTCCGGTTTACGATTTCTATTTTTTTAATTTTCAAAGGATCGAGAGATATTACTTCGGTCGCATCAAAAATGGGCACACCATCCAACACAATTAATGGATCCTGATCGAAGAAGATCTTCTGCGGATCATTCATTACGCGAAAAGTAAACCGATCCCTGCTGCGATGCACCGACACGCCGGTGATATATTCGCGCACGACTTCTTCCATGGTATTAAAACGTGTATAATCGTCCAGGAAAAATTTCTTGTCCGGCTCACCATAAAAGGAAGTGCTGTCGCTATAGGCCGGCGCTTTAAATTTAATCAGGTTGTTTAGCAGATAAACATTCTGCACCTGCGTGCCGATATTGTAAAACTGCAGATCTGATTTAAGTGTGCTGTTCATTTTAAAAATCGGATAATAACTGGCTGAATATTTTTCGCTGAAGGGATTTGAAACGTCGATTCTGTAATTACTGTCGGTTCTGTTTTCTGCCTGAAGGACGATCACATTCGATCCCAGTAAATGTGGAAGATCAAAAAGCAATTGTCCGTTTTTGTTACTGACGGAGCCGGCAAGTTGCGATTTGATACCAGGCCCGGCGAGATAGACACCCTGATTACCCAGCGGCTGACCACTGATGCGGTCGGTAATTCGGGCATTTACCAGATGACCTGTCCATTCTGGAATATATTCAAACACCGGGTCTGCGTTTTGCAATACCTCATCCCATTTAAATCGCCTCCAGCCCTGCGTCAGCATCAGATTTTCGATGGCAGATTCATATTGCTCACCCTTATGCGTAAAATAATATTCCGGATGTTCAATGTTCCCCCTGATATCTGAGGACAGGTATAAATAGGTCCGGATATCCGGACCCTCTTCGCTTTGCAAACTATCTATTCTGAATACAGACATGGCCAGGTTGGCTGATTTGGATGAGTCAGCAGACAGGTTATCCAGATGAATATGTGTCGTAATTTTCTTTCGGCTCTGATATTCTTCCATTTCGGATTGCGCAGATAATTCGAGGTTGGATGGAATGCGGAAAATAAGTCTTTCACAAACCGCCTGCTGGTTGGCACTAAACAGGGTGATACTGGAAATGCCCTCTCCCAGAGTCGACAAGGGAAGGGTCACGCTGCCTTTACCATGATCCAGTGGAAGACTGCCCGTATATTTCGCCAGTCCGCGTGTATGAATCAGCAAGTATACCGGCCTGTTATCGCCATCATAATTCGAAGTGACGGAGATCGTCAGATTATTCTGGTCAGTAACAACTTTCAACGTATAACCTTTCTGAGACACGGCAGGGAAATTGGCGACGGTTAACTGGTTGCCAGCTACACGCACATAAGCTTTATATTGTTTACTGACTGAAGGTGTGATTTCGAAACGGCCCATGCCAAATAACCCGCTTTGAAAATGCGCCACGATTGCTTTATCCTGGTCAACAATTTCTCCTTCCACATTCACTCCTTTTCCGTATTCATCAACAGCTTTAAATCCCACAATACTCACAGTGCCGTCTACCAGGCTGCCGCCTTCAGGGAAGAACTGAATATCGACGGCCGCGGTTTTCTGCAACAGGGAATCCTGGCTTCTTTTCATCGTGTTTACGATCGTGATATTTTTTTCAAAATAATAATCCGCGCCGAAGTTTTTCATCCAGTTTGTATAAGCACGGATTTTATAAGAGCCCGTAGGCAACGACAAAGGGATAAAGAAAGAACCGCTGCCGACTCCTTTCTGAAGTAAAATTTTCCCCTGTATTACCGGTTTAGAGTCATGGTTTAGTACTTCTACATAGGCCACTTTACTCA
>JABDFX010000037.1 GCA_013286315.1 Bacteroidota bacterium
GAATTAAAAATATCGAAGCGTTTATCGGGCAGGACCTGGGTGGTGGAATGCCTGGCAAATACGGACTGGACATGTCTGCCGAAACGCTTGCCAAATTGAAGGCTTCATTGAGTAAACATGGTATCCAGGCGGTAGCTATGGGTGTGATCGTTCCAAAGAATAAGACAGAATGGATTAAGACTTTTGAGCTGGCCAAAAATTTAGGAATGAGTTATATCGCCGCTGAGCCTATAAAAACTCAATGGGATCTGGTGGATAGTCTGGCAGGCGTATATGGAATTCCTGTGGCCATTCATGATCATCCCAAACCGAATATGTACTGGAGCCCCGACTCTGTGTTGGCAGCAATCCAGGGTCACACACATATTGGTTCCTGCGCTGATGTGGGACATTGGGCCAGAAATGGATTGAACCCTGTTGATTGTCTTAAAAAATTAGAAGGTCATATCATTGGCGTCCATCTGAAGGACATTGTGGAATTTAACAATCCAAAAGCGAACGATACAGTTGTCAGCAAGGGTGTGGTAGATTTTCCGGCTGTGCTGGCGGAGTTAAAACGACAGAGCTTTAAAGGTATGCTCTCTATAGAACATGAATCCAATTGGTATCACAACCTTCCGGATGTGATTTTCACCAAAAATTATTATGATTCGCTGATTCAAAAACTACAATAGTCGATTCAAAAACTACAGTAGACGGGAGCATTAACAAGCGGTTTACATTTCAGTCTTCGTTTGGCAAACGTTATGCATACTACAGGTATTAAACCATTTCGACCGGAAATGGTCAAACGAAAAATATGCATTATGAAAAAACTCTTGTCTGTACTATTTGTATTTGGCTTTTTAACAACAGGAATTAGTTTATCTGCGTCTGCCCAGACGATCTATGTCAAGGTTCGGCCGGTAGCACCGGTTGTGGTAAGACCCGTTGCACCCGGTCCGCACCATGTCTGGATTGCTGAAGAATGGAAACCCAATGGGAGTAGTTACGCCTATGCCGGCGGATACTGGGCCGAGCCACCACATCCGGGCTGGGTATGGGTTCCCGGTCATTGGAAGAACCATGAACGCGGTGAATACTGGGTGGCCGGTCATTGGAGGAAACATTAAATAAGCTCAAGGCGTAAAGCGCAAAGCGTCAGGCTATGGTGTAATAGTGCAGGGAATCTATAAAATGATTTATCCATACAGCCCTTTGCATTAAAATGCTTAACGCTTTGCGCTTTACGCATTAAGCTTGCGGATATCCTTTGGCGACCCAATCCGTTTTGATATTATGTTCCAGATTCAGGAGGTGGGCGTTGAAGAAGAGGACCCATTACATCCGATCATAAAACAAATAACGAGCAGAGATAAAAAAATGGAAGCAAACCGTTTCATTTGTTACTTTTTAATGAAAAAATTAATCATTTTAGTTTTGTAAGGTCGCCATTTTAAAGGAAAAAAATGACCGTGAGTAATAAAAAAAAATGGGTAAAGAATTACTCAATATTCCATTAACAAAATTTATAACCAGCAGGTCATCAGGTTTCCTGAAATTGAGTAACTTGACAAACCATTTTAAACCAATATTATTTAACCACACAACGACTTTCAAATGAAAAGAAGAATTTTTGCCAGGTTAGCCGTTTTTGTTTTTGCCGGCATTTTACTAAGCAGTCATTCGTGGGCGCAGGGTGATAAAAGCACAAGACCCAGCCCGCCGGCAACTGCCAAAGGGAAAATTAAAGATGCCACTATAACGATAGACTATAGTAGTCCGTCGGTGAAAGGAAGACAGATTTGGGGCTCCCTGGTTCCTTATAACAAGACATGGAGGGCGGGTGCCAATGAAGCCACCATTTTTACAACAGATAAGGATATTATAGTGGAAGGAAAGAAACTTCCGGCTGGTAAATACAGTCTTTTTATGACACCGGGAGAAAAAGAATGGACTGTTATTTTCAATTCACAAACCGGTCAGTGGGGTATTAAAAATTCCGGAGATGCGAATCTGGATCCGGCAAAAAATGTACTGGAAGTAAAAGTAAAACCAAAGACAGAGAAAGAAGTACAGGAGAAACTCACTTATGCTGTCGAAGATAAAATGATGGACAAAGGGTTTTACCTGAGATGGGAAAAGCTGAAAGTATTTGTTTCTGTAAAATAATTTTAATTAACTATTGACAGTTGACAGGTACGAAGATTACTCTTTACGCGTTACGCGTTACGCGTTACGCGTTTGGCGTTAAGCGTTACGCGTTTGGCGTTAAGCGTTACGCGTTTGGCGTTAAGCGTTACGCGTTTGGCGTTAAGCTTAAAAAAGCCAGGATTTTATCCTGGCTTTTTTAAGTGAGCCATTGGCCTTCAAACTCTTCAAATTCCTTATATATTTTCTTAAACCTTTTTTTATAATCTAATAGCCTTTTTCTTAAGGGAAAACGGTACTCCTTATTAAATATTTTATAATCAAATGGTTGGGTTTCCCTTGAGAAAGCCCCCAGCTTCATTTTTACCAATTGCATTTCATGGCGGATATCATCTATTTCGGCTCTCAGAGCATAGAACTCCTTTTCAAAATAATCACTTTTTGATTTCACTTCCGCCTCCTTACGTTTAGCCCGTAATTCTGTCAGATAATCTCCAAAAATACGCAGCACGTTTATGTCGAAGTTTAGTTCTGCAATCACTAAACGGTATTTAAGGTGAAGACTCATAACGGAGCGGGCAGCTGGCATACAATCGGTTTTATCGTACAATTTAAACAAAAAACCTCTATAAGCTTAAAGCCCAAAGCGGAAAGCTTTAAGCCCATGACCCAATCCTCCCCTAATCGCTAATTGACCAAATTTATTTTCTATCCGACATAATAATGCCTTAGGCTTTACGCTTTAGGCTTTAAGCCTGCTTAGGCATAGCATTTGATATTATTTTAAGATCTTTTTGAAATCCGATTCATAGTCAGATCCATCATCCTGTAGAGTTAAACTTAACGAAGGTAAAACCAGGCTTTTTGAGAACGATTGATGACCAACCAGGGGGGAAACTTTCAGAATCGGATATAAACCGGTATTATTTTGAATGGGAGAGAATGCCTTGCAATTTTTGTACCAGGGTCTTAAAACCATGGATATTGGACGGCTTTACAAAATAGGCAAAGGCACCTTTTGCCAGACACTGAGTTTCAAAATGCGTCGAATTGGATGTGCTCCAGATAATTTTAGGTACAGCAAGGAATTTTTTATCTTCAGCCAGTGCTATCAGGATTTCATAACCACTGACTGACGGAAGATTGTAATCCAGAAGGACCAGAAGAGGAAGGCGGTTTCCCGGAAGATTCTCAAAAAAAGAAATAACTTTGTCTCCTTTATTAATTACCAGTAACTCAGGTGCTTCAGGCAAGTCAATTAAAAATGACCTAAGCAGGGAGACATCGTCTTCATCATCTTCAGCAATCAGCATATATTTATCAGGTAAAGATGCATACTCAATCCCTATTCCTTCATTCATATCATTTATTTGGGAACTGCTTCATAAAAAATCTAATCCGTTTTAATAAACTACTATAAACTCAACAATTTAATTCATTAAAACTATGAATTATAAAAAAAAGGACTCCGGATCATCAGAATCAAAAAACGATAAAGCAGATCTGCTTGACAAGCCCCTGGTAAAAAACGGGAAAAAATCCAAAGTGGGCAATAAATTGACCAACGGAATAAAATTAAAAGAAACAGAATCGCGTGCAAACGGGAATGGAGAAAAAGCTTTTTTAAACAGCCGCGAATTTCTGCGTTTTCTCTCAGAGATGCGAAACGGAAATTTCAGTGTTCGTTTACCGGTGGAACATATGGGCCTCGATGGCAAAATCTGCGACACGATGAACGAGATCATATCTCTGAATGAAGCGCTGATGCTGGAACTCACCAAAGCCGGAAATATTATCGGCAGGCAGGGAAACCTGACCCATCGTATCATGCTTCCCAGGATAGCCGGCGGACAATGGAGCGACGGAGTGGATTCCATCAACGAATTAATTTCTAATCTGGTTCATCCGACCATTGAAATTGCACATGTAATCAGTTCCGTGGCCAAGGGAAATCTTTCAGAAGAAATGCCTCTGCAGATCGGGACGCATAAACTACAAGGTGAATTTCTGCGAATAGCAAGAGAAGTAAATGATATGGTGAAACAGTTGAACCTTTTTTCAATGGAAGTAACCCGCGTTGCCCTTGAAGTAGGTTCAGAAGGAAAACTCGGAGGTCAGGCAAAAGTAAAAGGCGTCGCCGGTGTATGGAAAGATCTGACGGATTCTGTAAACCAGATGGGTAGTAATTTAACAGCCCAGGTAAGAAATATTGCGGAAGTAACGACCGCCGTTGCGAAAGGGGACCTCTCAAAAAAAATTACGGTTGATGTGCAGGGAGAAATTCTTGAACTCAAGAATACCATCAACACCATGGTGGATCAGCTGAATTCATTTTCTTCTGAAGTAACCCGGGTTGCCCGTGAGGTGGGAACTGAAGGCAAACTGGGCGGACAGGCAGAGGTAAAGGGTGTGGCTGGTACATGGAAAGATCTGACGGATTCGGTAAACCAGATGGCTTCGAATTTAACGGGACAGGTAAGAAATATTGCAGAAGTAACCACGGCGGTTGCCCGCGGAGACCTGTCCAGAAAAATTACCGTTGACGTAAAGGGAGAAATACTGGAATTAAAAAATACCATCAACACGATGGTTGACCAGCTGAATTCATTTTCCGCTGAAGTGACGCGCGTCGCCAGAGAAGTGGGTTCCGAAGGAAAGCTGGGTGGTCAGGCAACAGTAAAAGGTGTTGGCGGTGTTTGGAAGGATCTGACGGATTCAGTAAATCAGATGGCTTCGAATCTAACGGGTCAGGTAAGAAATATTGCAGAAGTAACAACTGCGGTGGCAAACGGTGACTTATCAAAAAAAATTACCGTGGATGTGGAAGGTGAAATCCTGGAATTAAAAAATACCATCAATACGATGGTGGATCAGCTAAACTCCTTTGCATCAGAAGTTACCCGTGTGGCGCTGGAAGTGGGAACGGAAGGGAAACTGGGCGGACAGGCAAAAGTACAGGGCGTGGGTGGTACCTGGAAGGATCTGACGGATTCAGTAAATCAGATGGGATCCAACCTCACCGCGCAGGTGCGGAATATTGCGGAAGTAACAACGGCCGTGGCAAACGGTGACCTTTCCAAGAAAATCACAGTGGACGTGGCCGGTGAAATCCTGGAATTAAAGAAGACCATCAATACCATGGTGGACCAATTGAATTCCTTTGCTTCGGAAGTAACCCGTGTGGCACTCGAAGTGGGCACAGAAGGAAAACTCGGTGGTCAGGCAAAAGTGCAGGGTGTGGGTGGTACCTGGAAGGATCTGACGGACTCTGTAAACCAAATGGGATCCAATCTCACAGGGCAGGTAAGAAATATTGCGGAGGTGACAACAGCGGTCGCCAGGGGTGATCTTTCCAGAAAAATCACCGTGGATGTGAAAGGGGAAATTCTGGAACTGAAAGACACGATCAATACCATGGTGGATCAGCTGAATTCATTCGGATCAGAAGTTTTTCGTGTGGCACGGGAAGTGGGTTCAGAAGGAAAATTAGGTGGACAGGCTGATGTACCCGGTGTGGAAGGTCTCTGGAAGGATCTGACAGATTCAGTAAATAAAATGGCATCCAACCTGACTTCGCAGGTGAGAAATATTGCAGAAGTAACAACGGCAGTTGCCAATGGTGACCTCTCCAGAAAAATCGAAGTGGATGTAAAGGGCGAAATCCTGGAATTAAAAAACACCATCAATACGATGGTTGAACAACTACGCGGTTTTGCTTCTGAAGTAACGAGGGTGGCGCGGGAAGTGGGTACGGAAGGAAAATTAGGAGGCCAGGCAAATGTACCGGGTGTGGCAGGAACGTGGAAAGATCTTACTGACTCCGTAAACCAGATGGCTGGCAACCTGACAGCACAGGTCAGAAATATTGCAGACGTGGCCATCGCTGTGGCGAATGGAGATATGTCAAGAAAAATAACGGTAGACGTAAGAGGAGAAATTCTCCAGTTAAAGGAAACGCTCAACACGATGGTGGATCAGTTGCGTGCCTTCGCATCGGAAGTAACCCGTGTGGCACGCGAAGTGGGAACAGATGGAAAACTCGGCGGTCAGGCCTTTGTGCCAGGTGTCGCCGGTACATGGAAAGATCTGACAGATTCCGTAAATCAAATGACGGGCAATCTGACCTCACAGGTTAGAAATATTGCGGAGGTAACGAAGGCCGTGGCTTCCGGAGATTTATCAAAAAAAGTAACCATCGATGTAAAGGGAGAAATCCTGGATTTGAAAAATACCATCAACACCATGGTGGACCAGTTGAATTCATTTGCCTATGAAGTTACCCGTGTGGCCCGCGAAGTCGGTACCGAAGGTAAATTGGGCGGTCAGGCACAGGTGCAGGGCGTCGGTGGTACTTGGAAGGATCTGACGGATTCTGTTAACATGATGGGCTCCAACCTGACCAACCAGGTACGCGGGATCGCCAAAGTAGTAACCGCAGTCGCTACGGGAAACCTGAAACAAAAATTATCGATCGTATCACGCGGTGAAGTGGCCCAGCTGACTGATACCATCAATGAAATGATTGATACGCTGGCGGTGTTTGCAGATCAGGTAACATCCGTTGCACGTGAAGTGGGTGTGGATGGAAGACTGGGCGGTCAGGCAAGTGTGCCGGGTGCTTCTGGTACCTGGAAGGACCTGACAGAAAATGTGAATCAGCTGGCAGAAAATTTAACGACACAGGTGCGCGCGATATCGGAAGTGGCTTCCGCTGTAACAAAGGGGGACCTGACTCAAATGATTCGTGTGGAAGCAAAAGGTGAAGTAGAAGAATTGAAGGACACCATTAACCAGATGATCGCGAATCTGAAAGAAACAACCTTACTCAACCAGGAACAGGACTGGTTGAAATCGAATCTGGCAAAATTCACGCAGATGTTGCAGGGCCAGAAGGATCTCAATACCGTAACACGCAGGATCCTGTCGGAGCTTGCACAGGTGGTCAACGCGCAGCAGGGCATGTTCTATATTTTTGAACAGGATGAAAACATGCAAAACCAGCACCTGAAATTATTTGCGGCGTATGCTTATGATAAGGAAATGATTATTCAGAAAGAAATTTCCCTGGGTGAAGGATTGGTTGGCCAGTGCGCACTGGAGAAAGAAAGAATTCTGTTAACGAATGTTCCTGAAAATTATATTAAGATAAAATCAGGTTTGGGAAACTCCTCTCCTGTCAACCTGATCGTGTTGCCCGTATTATTTGAAACAGAAATCAAAGCTGTCATCGAACTCGCATCCTTCGAACCATTCAATGAAACGCACCTGGACTTTCTGAGTCAGTTAACGGAAAGTATCGGTATCGTATTGAATACGATTGAAACAAATTCAAGAACGGAAGAACTGCTGGAACAATCCCAGTCGCTGACAGATGAATTGAGAAGAACAAACGAAGAACTGCAGGACAAAGCCCACCTTCTCGCTAAACAAAAGGAAGAAGTGGAAGACAAAAACAATGAAGTGGAAGAAGCAAGGAAATCGCTCGAAGAAAAAGCGGCCCAATTGCAGCTGACATCAAAATACAAATCAGAATTCCTCGCGAATATGTCGCACGAGCTGAGGACACCACTGAATTCACTGCTCATTCTTGCCCAACAATTATTTGAAAACAGGGAAGGCAATCTGTCTGAAAAACAGGTTCGCTATGCCAAAACCATCCATAGTTGCGGAGACGACCTGATCCAGCTGATCAATGATATCCTTGACCTTTCAAAAATCGAATCCGGATATATTTCCACAGACTTTATCAAGGTTAAACTGAATGAAATAACATCTTTTGTTGAAACAACATTTAAACACGTATCTGAAAGTAAAAACCTGCGCTTCGTAATTGAATTGGATGAAACGCTGCCCGATAGTCTTGAGACTGATATACAAAGGCTGAATCAGATATTAAAAAACCTGCTTTCCAATGCATTCAAATTCACGGAAAAGGGAGAAGTCAGACTGCGGATTTATGAAGCAAAGAGAAACTGGAAACAAACGACTACCAGTCTTGACAATGCAAAAAAAGTAGTTGCATTCGAAATCCAGGATACCGGCATTGGAATTTCCCGGGATAAACAAAATATCATCTTTGAAGCATTTCAGCAGGCGGAAGGATCTACCAGCCGAAAATATGGTGGTACAGGGCTTGGTCTTTCAATCAGTCGCGGGCTGGCAGATTTGCTGGGTGGTTCGATTGAACTGGAAAGCGAAGTTGACAAGGGGAGCCGGTTTACATTATTTCTCCCGTTGGAATATAATCCTACCCATGTCAAGAAAGAAAAACAAAGCAGCTTAACGATCAGCGAATATAAATTACTTACCCAGGATAGTGATGAGTCAGCCATTCAGTCGGTCCCCACAGTTAAACTTCCGGAGGCCAGGGAATTGGACGTAATCAGTGAAATTATAAATGAAACGGGGGATGACAGGAATATCATTAACGATAACGATCAGGTAGTTCTGGTCATCGAGGATGATATACGTTTTGCAAGGATCATTATTGAAAAGGCCCATGAGAGAAACATGAAAGCCGTGGTGGCAACCGGTTTCGCCGATGTATTCACACTGGTGAATAAATTTAATCCTGTTTCGGTAACACTCGACGTTAAACTGCCGGAGGCCAGTGGATGGCGTATTCTGGACCTGTTTAAAAATGATATCAATTTCCGACATATTCCGGTGCATCTGATATCAGGGGAGGAAAACAAATTGCTGGGTATGCAAAGAGGTGCCAGAAGTTTCAGTCTGAAGCCTTTAAAGAATGAAGCACTCAATATGTTGTTTGATGATATCCAGAACTATCAAAGCCAGAAACCAAAAAAACTTTTGCTGATAGAGGATAATGAAATCGAATCTTCCACGATTGCAAACCTGCTGGAGAATCAGGGACTGGTGGAAGTACAGATTGCACCGACCGGCCAGGAAGGCCTGCGACTGGTCAGGGAAAACGCCTACGACTGCGTGATTGTGGATTATATGCTGCCCGATATTCCCGGAATGGAAATCATTATTGAAATAAATGAAATTAAAAAGCTCCAGATAATTCCCATTCTCATTTATTCTGCGAAGGATTTCACTTCAAGGGAAAAAACCCAGCTTAAGCAGTACGCAAACAGGATACTCGTGAAAGATCTGAATTCCCTGGACCTGCTGTTCGAAGAAGTCGTCATGCACCTGCATCTGAATCATAAGGATCTGTTACCTGAACAAAAAAAGATCATAGAAAATTTAAGATCCAGGGAAGATATTTTAACCAACAAAACCGTGCTTATTGTAGACGATGATGTCAGGAATCTCTTTGCGCTTACAACAGCATTTGAAAGATATAACATGAAGGTAATGACCGCGGAAAGTGGCCAGGAAGCCATTGATATTTTAAGTGAAGGAAAGCATGTGGATATGTTACTGATGGATATCATGATGCCGGCCATGGATGGTTACGAAACAACCCAGAAAATCAGAAGGGAACATAAAAACAATAACCTGCCCATTATTGCTGTAACCGCGAAGGCAATGAAGGGCGACCGTGAAAAATGTATCGATGCAGGCGCCTCTGACTATATTACAAAACCGGTTAAAATTGATCAGTTATTATCACTGATGCGTGTATGGCTTTACAAATAAATTCAGATGAAAACATTTGAGTCCGAAATTCCGGTCAGGGAGAACCGATCAGCGTATGATGCAAAAATTCTCGTTGTAGACGACCGGGAAGACAATCTCCTGTCCATTGAGAGCATTCTTGAAAAAGAAGGTTATCATATTTACAAAGCCAATTCAGGTATGGCAGCATTAAAACTGCTCTTAAAAGACCAGGATTTTTCCCTGATCTTAATGGATGTGCAGATGCCACAGATGAACGGCCTGGAAACCGCTCACCTCATTTATGAACGGGACCGGTTAAAACATATTCCTATTATTTTCATTACAGCACATCGCTATGGTGAAGACCTCATGTTTAAGGGATTTAAAATGGGCGGTGTAGACTATATCCATAAACCGGTGGATCCGGCCCTGTTAAGATTCAAAGTAGGCGTTTTCGTAGAATTATACCGGAAGACGAAAGAGCTGACTATTCAGGAAGAAAAACTCAGATCAACCAATTCTTATCTTGAGTCTGAAATTGCAGAAAGAAGAATTTCAGAAGAACGTATAAGTCTTTTAAATCAGCAGCTGGTTAAAAACAACGAAGAATTAAAACAAATAAATCATGAGCTGGACCGCTTTGCATTTGTCGCTTCACATGATCTGCAGGAACCTTTGAGGAAAATATTAATATTTAACGATTTAATCAGCAACAGTCTCGCGTCAGCGGATATGGAAACTGTCCGCAAACATTTGGAAAAAATAAAAAAAGCGACAGGTCGCATGCAGGTTCTTATCAACGATCTCCTGACCTATTCGCGTCATATTCAAACGGCAGATCACTTTGAAATGTGTGATCTGAATGAACTCGTATCAGACGTCATCTCGGATCTTGAAATAGAAATAAAAAAGACAAATGCATCGATTAATATCGAGCCGCTGCCCTCATTGGTAGTGATTCCGACACAAATGAGACAGTTGTTTCAAAACCTGATTAGCAATTCCATCAAATTCGCGAGTCCCGGAATTTATCCGGCTATACGGATCTGGAGTGAATGCGTTGACTCTGCGGATCATGCAGATATAGATTTACCTCATGGAGTGCCACGAATATATAAAATTATGATACGTGATAACGGCATCGGCTTCGATCAAAAATTTGCCGAAGACATTTTTGTCGTATTTAAAAGACTGCATAGCTATCACCAGATTGAAGGAACAGGTATTGGTTTATCGATCTGCAAAAAAATTGTAGAACTGCATCGTGGTGAAATCAGGGCGGAAAGCACACCCGGCAAGGGTTCTATGTTTGTGATCAGTCTTCCAGATCTTAAGCCTAAAGCGTAAAGCCCAAAGCCTAAAACTTTTTCACGCCTAAAGCCCAAAGCCTAAAGCCCAAGACTTTTGGTCGTATAAAATATGTAATCTAATATCATATCCCGCAATAAGTTTTACGCTTTATGCTAGTATTGGTCTTAGGCTTTGGGCTTTAGGCTTTAGGCTTGTATTGATTATCTTTAACAAAAAACTATTAATGCATTTTGATACACTTTCCATACATGGCGGACGCCCGGATGATCAGATTGGTTCTGTGATGAGTCCGATTCATGTTACTACCACGTTTGAGCGCGATGAAGCTGGAAATTTAGGTGGCAAAGGTTATGTATATACGCGTTGGGATAATCCAAACCGCCGGCAATTGGAAACAAAACTTGCATTACTGGAGGGTGGTGAAGAAGCATTCGCATTTCCTTCAGGCATGGCTGCCGCTATGGCCCTCACTCAATCCGTACTGGAACCGGAAACACATCTTATCATTCCGGATGATTGTTATCATGGAATTGCACATCTAGTAAAATCCATGCTGCCCAAATGGAAGATTACATATACAGAAGTTGATATGTCAGATGCAGGAGCGATTGAAAAAGCCATAAAAAAAAATACCCGTCTGATCATCATTGAAACGCCGTCAAACCCCATGCTGAAAATAACGGACATCGCAACGGTTTGCAAACTGGCAAAATCAAAAGGTATTCTGGTGGGTTGTGATAATACCTGGACCACGCCCCTGATTCAAAGGCCTTTCGAACTGGGCGCTGATCTGGTTTTCCATTCCTCCACAAAATTTTTCGGCGGCCATTCTGACGTGCTCGGAGGTTGTATTATCGTTCATAAGAAAAATGAATTGGTTGCACGGATACGCGAATATCAGGTGATCGGGGGCTCCGTGCCTTCACCTTTTGACTGCTGGTTATTAAATCGAAGTCTTTCGACACTATCTCTGCGCCTCGGGCGACAAATTCAAAATGCATCAACGATTGCCGATTTCCTAAAAACAAAACCCCAGGTTGAACAGGTTTATTATCCCGGACTTCCGGATCATCCGGGCCATGATATCGCCAAACGACAAATGAATGGGTTATTTGGTTCTATGATTTCGATCGGTCTCAGAGGTGGCGAAAAACAGGCACTGGTTTTTGCCAGTGGTATGAAATTATTCAAACACGCCACAAGCCTGGGAGGAGTGGAAAGCCTCATAGAACACCGTCGTTCCGCAGAGGGAAATTCTCCAAGAAGTCCGGCCAATCTGGTGAGGTTATCAGTCGGCGTTGAATATATCGACGACCTGATTGCTGATCTCGCACTTGGATTTGAAAAAATAAAGTGAGGCCCGATGCTTGATGCTTAAGGCTCGAAACTTGACGCTTACAAGCGAAGCTTGAGGATTGAGGAGGTGCGAGACTAAAAGATGATATCTGACTGTTTACATTTTCAAATTTGTCTTCTGTTCACAATTCATCGTTAGGCGTTACGCGTTAAGCTTTTTGAACCCTGCTAATAAACCGGGCGCCAAGAAAAATAGAAGCCAGTGTAAGTCCTACAATTAATCCCAGCCACATCCCCGCTGCTCCCATATGGTAGTGGAATGCGAACAGCCATCCGAAGGGAAGACCAATAACCCAATAGGCTAGAGTAATCAGAATAGTCGGAATTTTTACGTCTTTGATACCGCGCAGCAATCCGGCGCCCGTAGCTTGTGTCGCATCTGAAATCTGGAACACGGCAGCGAATAATAAAAGGAGGGCCGATAAACTGACTACCTCCGGATTCTCGTTAAAAATCAACGGAAGCTGCCAACGGAATATGATAAAAATAAGTCCGCAAAAACTTCCGTACAACAAAGCTGTGATCAGTGTCGTCTTACCGATCACCCGTATTTTATTCCAATCCGATCTTCCAAATGCATTGCTGACGCGGATGGATCCTGCCTGGCTTAGTCCCATGGAAACCATAAAAGTAAAAGCGGCGCAGCTCAGGGCAATCTGATGGGCAGCCTGCGAAACGGCGCCGATCGTTCCGATAATGATACCGGAAACTGCAAAGGCACACACTTCCACGCCCAGCTGTATACTACTGGGAATGCCAATACGCAGGAGTTCCCGGATGGTTTTAATACTATATCTCCACTGGCTTTCGCTAACGACGATAAAACGTCTGAAGGTCTTATGTTTTAATACGATCCATGCAAGCACAACGAATATCACCGTTCGGGTAATCAGTGTCGCGTATCCCGCACCTGCCAGTTCAAGCCTGGGAAATCCCCAGTGGCCATAAATGAGTAACCAGTTCAGAAATATATTGATGGGCATGGCAGCAAGAGACAGCATCATGGCAGTCTTCGTATACTCCAGACCGTCAGTAAATTGTTTTAGCGTCATGAACAGGAGCATAGGGATAATCGAAAGTCCAACCAGCGACATAAAGGGCAGTGCCAGTTCAACCACCTGTGGATCCTGGTGCAGATGCCTCAATATGTTTCTTCCGAATACCAGTCCTCCGGAGATGACCAGTGCAAAAAAAGTGCACAGCAGAAATCCATTGAAGAGATAATGTGAAATCAGCTGGTGGTCACGTCGGCCGTTTGCCATGGAGACCAATTGGGAAACTGAAATGGTCATCCCGATACCAATCACAAATGGGATATTGGCGGCCGTCATTACCAGAGAAGCCGCCGCAAGGTGTTTATAACTGATCGCTCCGACCATAGCCGTATCGATCAGGTGCAAACTCATCTGGGCCAGTTCCCCCATGATAATGGGAATCGCCAGTTGAATTGTTTTATATACTTCTTTGTCTTTCCAGTGAGTCATAAAAAAAGCCTAAAGCCCAAAGCGTAAAGCCTAAAACTAAAGAAAGAATTTCATCAGTACTTACAAGATCATCATATCACTAAATCACGGAACTACTGTATTGGTTTTGGGCCTTAGGCTTTAGGGCTTTGGGCTTTAACCTTTAGGCTTACTTCGACGAAATACCTAAATTGTACAAAATATTAGATGGAAACCATTCGGTGGGGAATTTTGGGTTGTGGCCGGATAGCAAGGAAATTCGCCTCCGACCTGACCTTGGTTGAGGGAGCAATACTTTCTGCAGTTGCCGCCCGCCGCACAGACGATGCGCGTGCTTTTGCAAAAGAGTTTCCTGCTCAGCATGTGCATGGTAGTTATGAGGAACTGGTATCCAATCCGGACGTGGATGTGATTTATATTGCTACACCACACGCCCTGCATCATGAACATACCCTGCTGTGCCTGAATCATCAGAAAGCAGTGTTATGCGAAAAAGCTTTCGCATTAAATCTCCGGCAGGCAAAAGAAATGGTGGCTGTTTCCCGTAACAGGAAAGTTTTCCTGATGGAAGCGCTGTGGTCAAAATTCCTTCCACAGTACCAAAAGTTACAGGAACTAATCGCCGATAGTGAATTGGGAGAGATCCAAAGCATATTGGTTAATTTCGGATTCATCCCACAACCGCCCGTGCCGGCACGACTATATGATCCCGCACTCGGAGGAGGCAGCTTGTTGGATATCGGTATTTACAATGTGTTTCTGGTTCTTTCGATTCTGGGAAGGCCCGATACGATTGAAGCATCGATGACGGCCAGTCCGGAGGGAGTTGACATACAATGCGCGAGTCTGTTCAAATATAAGAACGGTGCATTGGCGCAGCTTTTCTCTTCTCTGTCATCCAACCTCGGAACAGATGCGGATATCAGCGGCACGAAAAGCAGGGTACGACTCACCGCACGCTTTTATGCCCCGAGTGCCACGATAGAATTATATGCGGGAAGAGAAGATAGCAGAGAAATAATCCCTGTCTTTAAAGAGGGCGGATCGGGCTATCAATATGAGGCACGTCACGTCGGTGAATGCCTGCGAAAAGGCTTAATAGAAAGTCCCGTCATGAGCCACAACGATTCTTTGCTGATCATGGAAACGATGGACCGGATCCGGTCCGCTGCCGGAATACATTATTCGGCCGATCGTTTCTAAATATCAAACGTCACATATGGAAAATTTTCAGATGAGTGATCATCCGGTTTATGTTATTGTTCATAATGAAGCATTGATATATCATACTCCTTTTTTTGATCACTAACCTGCATGTATATGCGCAGAATAAACTGAAGCCTTACGTTTTACGCCTTCTCAACTACCCGCAGATAAACTTCTTCGTTAATGGCTTTTTCGGATTTAGAGATGACAACCGTCGCCACGGCATTACCAATGAAATTAATCAGGGCCCTCCCCTCACTCATAAACCGGTCAACGCCGATCAGCAGGGCCAGCCCCTCCAGTGGAATTACTTTCATTGCCGTCAGCGTGGATGCCAGGACAATAAAACCGCTTCCGGTAACACCGGCTGCACCCTTACTCGTGATCAGCAGAATACCAATGATAACCAGTTGCTGACCCAGACTTAAATCAACATTAAAAACCTGCGCTAAAAAAATCACACTCATGCTCAGGTAAATCGTTGTGCCGTCTAGATTAAAACTGTAACCCGTAGGAACGACCAGGCCGACTACCTCCTTTTCACAGCCCGCCGCTTCCAGTTTTTGCATCAGAGAAGGAAAACCCGCTTCACTGCTGCTTGCGCCAAATACGATCAGGATTTCATCTCTTATATATCTCAGCAGGTTCCAGAAACTAAATTTAAAATAACGGCAGATAGCATTGAGAACGACAAAAATAAAAAGCAGGCAGGTCAGGTAAAAACAAAGCATCAGTTTACCTAAAACAAAAAGACTTGCGAAACCAAACTTCCCGACCGTAAAAGCCATCCCTCCGAAAGCACCGATGGGACTGAGTTTCATGACAATCTTTAGAATATTGAAGATGACCTGGTTGATTTTATTCAGTCCATCAATAATGTTTTTACCGGAAGGCCCTAATTGCTTCAATCCGACAGCAAACAGAATACTGAAAAATAATATCTGTAGAATATCGCCCTTCGCGAAGGATTCAATGATATTGGACGGTACAATATGAGAAATGAAATCTCCCCAGTTGAATGTTTCAGCCTGTTTGGCTATTTCGCTTACCTGTGAAGTTTCCGCGGATCCATGTGCAATACCCGCTCCGGGTTTGATCAGGTTGGCAACAATCAGTCCGATCACAAGTGCCATTGAAGAAACGATTTCAAAATAAACCAGGGCCTTGATCCCCACCCTGCCCACTTTTTTCATGCTTCCGGCACCTGCTATTCCGGTAACGATACTACAAAATATCACCGGCGCGATAATCATCCGGATCATATTGATGAACGTATCGCTGATCAGTTTTGCAGTAGTTGCAAAGGAGGGAAAGAGCCAGCCGCATAACACACCGAGGGTTATGCCGATTAAAACCTGTATGTAGAGTACTTTTAAATATTTCATAATAACGCCTAAAGCCCAAAGCCCAAAGCCCAAAACTTAGTGTTTAAATTTAGACATCTGTATAATAAAATTTATTCATTTAAATGCTATGTGATACCAAATCTTAGTTTTAGGTTTTAGGCCTGAACTGGTTTTAGGCTTTGGGCCTGAATTGGTTTTAGGCTTTGGGCTTTAGGCTTTAAGAGCAGTGTCTACAATTAATTGCGCTTCCTGTAACATGAGGTTCAGGTGGTCGCGTCCCCGAAAACTTTCAGCATAAATTTTATAAATATTCTCGGTTCCCGATGGCCGGGCGGCAATCCATCCGTTTTCTGTGTCCAGTTTAAGCCCGCCGATAGAAGCGCCGTTTCCGGGCGCCTTGGTAAGAACGGCTGTGATCGGTTCGCCGGCCATGGTCTTTTGCTTAATATCATCAGGATTCAACCTGGACAACTTCGCTTTCTGCTCAGGATTGGCCGGCGCTTCCACGCGATCGTATGTGGATTGCCCCAGCTCATCGGCCAGCGTTTTATATATTTCTCCCGGATCCCTTCCAAGTGTTGCTGTCATTTCAGCTGCCAGTAACGCGGGGATAAAACCGTCCTTGTCTGTTGTCCAGACTTCACCGTTCTTCCGGCAAAAACTGGCACCCGCGCTTTCCTCTCCCACAAAGCCGAGTGAACCATCTATGAGACCGTCTACAAACCATTTGAATCCAACCGGTACTTCGTATAGCGGATGATGCAGTTTTTTGGTAACACGATCAATCATCCGGCTGCTCACCAGCGTTTTTCCGATGGCAATATCCTTTTTCCAGGCAGGACGATGTTGCAGCAAATAAAAAATGCAGACTGTCAGGTAATGATTCGGCGGCACAAGACCTACGCTTTTTGTAACCACGCTATGACGATCGTGATCGGTGTCACAGGCAACTGAAATATCGTATTGATCTTTCATGCCAATCAATCGTTGCATGGCGTAACTGGAAGAAGGATCCATCCGGATCTTTCCGTCCCAGTCCACTGTCATAAAACGGAATGTTGGATCCACAATGTCACTCACTACATGCAGATTTAATTTATATTTTTCAGCGATGGGACCCCAGTAATGAACGCCGGCTCCGCCCAACGGATCTGCGCCGATGTTGATCTTCGAATCCCTGATGATGTCCAGATTAAGTACGTTTTTTAAATCATCCACATAATGATTGAGGTAATCGAATCGGTGCGTAGTACCTACCCGGAGCGCCTTTTCGTAACGCATGCGGATAACCGCTTTAAGTTTCTTTTCCAGTATTTCATTTGCCGTCTTCTCCACCCATGAAGTGATTTCGGTTCCGGCTGGTCCCCCATGCGTTGCATTATATTTAAATCCACCGTCATCAGGCGGATTGTGGGAAGGGGTAATCACGATACCATCTGCCAGTCCTTCAGTTCTTCCTTTATTATACGTCAGGATAGCCTGAGATACCGCTGGTGTGGGTGTGTATTCATTGTTAGCGGCGATCATTACTTCTACTTCATTCCCTGCTAAAACTTCCAGTGTGGTCACTGCGGCAGGTTCGGACAATGCATGGGTATCAATGCCCAGAAAAAGCGGCCCTTCGATTTTATTTTGTTTCCTGTACAAACAAATAGCCTGAGTGATAGCCAGAATATGCCATTCGTTAAATGAGTTTGTCAACGAAGAACCGCGGTGACCGGAAGTTCCAAAAGCCACTTTCTGTGACGGAACAGAAACATCCGGCTGCTGGGAAAAATAGGCGGTGATTAGGCGTGGAATATTAGTGAGAATCGACGGGTCGGCAGGTTTGCCTGCGGCTGGATTTATTTCCATATGGCTAAGTTAAAAGTTTTCGATGTGGTGAATGAAGGCGCTATCCTTTAAAGTTCTGAAGTTCCTGAATAAAAAATCAACTTAAAACGGAAATAAAACAGGAAAATTCGGATTATTTGGATAATTCCTATATTTACTTCATTAACAATTGCTCTTGAGAAAGTCCGCAGCCGTTATTCTACTGCTTATACTCCTGTTTAATATAATAGGATACCGTGTTTGGTTTTACTATGCCGAACAGAAAGCGGATATGGCCATGGAATCCCGGCTGGATAAGGATCAGTACGATGTAAACGACCTGATTTCCATTACGGTTCCCCTTGATAATCCCTATCAGCTCGAACAAAGAAATTTCCAGCGCATCGATGGTGAATTCAACTTCCAGGGTAAGAATTTCAAATATGTCAAATGTAAAGTTTCCGATGGCAAGCTGATCCTGCTTTGTATTCCCGATGCCCGTAAAATGGTTTTAAAGAAAGCTAAAGCAGAATACGGCAACACCGCCAATGATTTAAACGGAAACAGCAAAGGCTCCTCCCGCTCCGGCACACAAAAAAGTTTTAGCGGCAACGATTACACTTCAGAAACTTGCCAACTCTCTACTTCCATACTTCCATGCTTCCATACTTCCATACTGGTTAGTGTGGTAAATGCAAAGTTAGTGAGCCAGTTCATCCCTTCTCCCGGTAAGCCGCCGGAAACTGACATGGCCTGATCTATGCGTTAGCTTCCTATTTTTCTTCTAAATATAATGATATCATGTCGCGATTATTTTTAATAATCGGCATACTTCTGTTAATAGCTACAGAAATATTGCGCGTTTATTATATCATGCCCTTCCCGGGTAGTCAGCAATCGAATACAATCGATTGGGCTTTTAATATCGAAAAATATAAATGGCTCTTTCGGATCATCGGACTTGCATTGATTGCGAAACCAGCCTACCGGGTATTTACGGGCAGGAAACTCTATCCCAAGATCCTTCTTTCACTCGTAGCTATTATTTACGGAACTATTTTCTTCTTTTTCAATTTCAGGTTCGAGGCCGATAAAATGTTTTACCAGCCATCCATTAAAAACTTCTCGTCTGTTTCCGGAAATACGGTTGACAGCAATAAACTCATCATCGGAATTGATATCCATGGTGAATCCAGGGCCTACCCCATACAGATCATCGGCTATCACCACCAGGTAAAAGATACCGTCGGCAATACGCCTGTGATGATCACTTATTGCACCGTTTGCCGCACAGGCCGCGTGTACTCTCCCGTCGTGAACGGAAAGCTGGAAAAATTCAGACTGGTGGGTATGGATCATTTTAATGCCATGTTTGAAGATGAAACCACCAAGAGCTGGTGGCAGCAGGCCACGGGTGTTGCAATCGCCGGTCCGTTGAAAGGTATACACCTGGAGGAAATCCCCTCTCACCAGTCATCCCTTGCTTCCTGGATGAGGCTTCATCCGAACTCAACCATTTTGCAACCCGACAGCAATTTTAAAGATGACTATCACGACCTCGCCAATTTCGACAAGGGTACGATCAGGGGACATCTGGAAAAAAGAGATTCCGCTTCATGGAAAATGAAATCATGGGTGGTAGGCGTAAAAACAAACGGATTTGAAAAAGTATATGACTGGAATGACCTGCTGAGAGATGATATGATAGAAGATACCATTGGCAGGCAACCGGTATTACTGGTGCTTGAAAAAGACACAAGCAGTTTTCATGCTTTTAGCCGGGTATTGCAGGGACAAACATTATCCTTTTCACTGAACAAAACATTGAGCCAGCTCACGGATACAAATACACATTCCATATGGAACCTGAATGGTTTTTGTATCAGTGGCCCTTATAAAGATAATCAGCTTGAAACACTGGCGGCCTACCAGGAATTCTGGCATAGCTGGAAACAATTTCATCCGAATACAACGATATATAAAATGTAGGATATGGCATACATCGAACTATCGTCCCGGAGACAATGAGTGGAATCTGTTCCCGTTGCCGGTTTCAGAATAATAATCTTCCTGGTGGTTAACGATGGGCTGTTCGAAGAAATTTGGGCAGCCTTTTTTTATTATTTTTAATGATGATATCCGGTATTATTTTTTTGGCCATCTTCAACATACACACGGCTTTCGATACCATGCGATTACCCATGTACGGTGGAAGGATTCTGGACTTAAAAGACAAATCTTCACCCGCACATCGGGGAATATTCATACAGCCTTCTACCGATTTCAATGTGAGATCCTGTTCAGATGGTAAAGTACAAAACGTATTTAAAGTGGGTGCTGACTGGGCCATGGTGATCATGCAAAATGACACCAGTTATGCGTATGCGCAGATGGATAGCGTCGTAGTAAATCCAGGAGAGTTTGTAAAAAGTGGGGATTTGATCGGACAAAGAAAATTGATTCCAAACGATTATAAATCGATCATATTTTTCGTGCTGAAAGGAAACAAAGAACTGGATCCCGAAAAGTTTATTGTATACTGACAATAGAAATTGAAAGAATGGCCAATTCGAACGGATATATATCGGCACACGAATCGTCAACTCCGCCGCTTTAGATGATGCTCATTCATCCTGCAAAAGTGATGGCCGCTCCGTAATTTCATGATACTTGATCACATCTTTGGCATAGTAATGAATCACCATACTCTTCCGGGTGAGCGCCGGATTAATAATCGGAGATCCACCATGAACCAGATTCGCATGCCAGATCAGTACATCTCCTTTCTTTGCATGGAAGGATTTCTTTTCAAAAGGATTTTGCTTTAGTAGTGTTTCAATCCGATTCTCATAATCGTCATAATTTTTTTTACCCAGGGTTAAAGCGGTTTCACCCTCATTAAAATCATTGTTCAACAGGTAGGGCAACCGGTGGCTGCCCGGATAGTAAAACAAGGGGCCGTTTTCTGAATTTGTATCTTCCAGGGCAATCCATGCAGCGATCAGGTAGCCCAATGGATATGTGGTCATATGTACACTGTCAGAATGCGCCCGCTGTTCACTGCCCATGAAAAAATTGATGGTTTGAAAAGCAACCACTTCTTTATCGAGAATAAATTCAAGTACAGCATGCAACAGGGGATCTTTTGTAATTGATTTTATGAATGCTGATTTCCGGTTGGCAAAAAGCAGCTTATGGCTGCTGTTGAAATTCAATTTCTTTTTCCGGATCAACAGGTCTATTTCATCGTTGATTTTATCAATCGTCTCTTCGCTGAATAATTTTTCGATAATCATATATCCATTGTCACTCCAGGAAAGAATCTTTTCCTGAACGGGACCGGGGAAAGCAGCAAATACGGGTTTGAGCGGCGCCAGAGACCTCGAATCTCCCAGATCCAGCCAGGCCTTTGATTCCTTATCCGGAAAATCCCTGCTCGACACAGACGCGATCAGTGGTTTATTCAATTCATACTTCCGATAAGCTTCCCGGTTATGCCTGATAGCTTTGTAATGGATCAGGTTATAAATCCAATGTACCGGTTTTAGTTTTTTTAAATTCATGAAGAATGTTTTCTAAAGGTAATGCCAGTGTAATTATACCATTTCAGTTATAATGCAATTATCTCTAAAATTATTATTTTTGTATTCAATTCCTCCTGATGAGTTCTGTATCCATTACTAAATTTTATAATCTGCTGGCTCTAAAGGTGGGTAAGGAAACTGCGGAAAATCTGACTTCATATGTTGAGGAAAAGATTAATGAGGAATTTAATAATAAACAGCAAGTGTTTGCAACAAAGGAAGATTTAGCCAATTCAAAAACGGACATTATCAAATGGATGTTCGTTTTTTGGATCGGGCAGATTTGCGCAACTTTTGGCTTTATTTTGCTATTCTCAAAAAAATAATCTACAACCTCGTTTTTTATTTTCGAAACAGCCTTGATTTTAGCGCGAGACCGTTAATTTCGTAGCTAATTATGTCCCTATTCACTGCCTCGCTGAATTCAGGAAGTAACGGAAACTGTTATTATATCGGTAATGGGGATGAGGCCGTTTTTGTAGATGCCGGATTATCCTGCCGGGAAACGGAGGCCAGAATGAAAAGGCTGGGACTGAATATGAGCCGGGTAAAGGCGATTTTTATTTCCCATGAACATAGTGATCATATTTTGGGCGCTAACCAGCTGGTAGCGAAATACCAGATTCCCGTATATGTCAGCCAGACTACCATGAAAGAAGCAGGTTTCTGGAAAATCAGGAAGTTTACCTTTCATTTTACAGATCAGCAACCGGTCCAAATCGGTGGCCTCCGGATAACTGCTTTTCAGAAAAAACACGATGCCTGCGACCCGCATAGTTTTGTTGTCAGCGCAGACAAAACCAATATCGGTGTCTTCACGGATATTGGGGCACCCTGCGACCGGCTGATCCATTATTTTAAACAATGTCATGCCGCATTCCTGGAATCAAATTATGATGAGGACATGCTGGATAAGGGCCGCTATCCTGTATATCTGAAAAACAGGATTAGAGGTGGAAGTGGACATTTATCAAACCGGCAGGCCCTGGATTTGTACATAAATCATCGGCCATCTTTTATGAGTCATCTTCTGCTCTCCCATCTTTCAAAGGAAAATAATTCACCGGAACTGGTTGAATCTTTATTTGCATCCACCGTTTTTGATACGCAGGTAGTAATTGCCAGCCGGTATCGCGAATCCGCCGTCTATGAAATTGCTCTCAAAGAACATCCATTGCGTATGCTTCTTCCGAAAATCATTTACAGCAAGAAACAACAGCTTAGCCTCTTCTGAGCTGAACACTCAACGCGTAACGCGCAACGCCTCTCCTGCCAACTGTTTCACCCGCCGAAGCTTTAGCGAAGGTGGGCCAACCGCCAACCGTCAACCGTCAACCGTCAACTGTCAACTATTCCCCAAATGTTTCACCAAAGAAACCAACGACACTACCGCCCAAACACCCTCCAAAATCACGAAGGGGAAATAGGGAATCAGCCAGCTGGCAAAACAGGCAATACCTGCCCCGATTAAGTTGAGTAAAAGATAAGACAGACTTTCCGTCCTAATGATTTTCAGCATATTAAGTACGAAGGCAAGCAACAGAATGGCTACTCCTAAACTGCCCATTATTTCGGAAGAATTCATGACATAAGTGATTCGGCCAAAATTAAATAAAAAGGCCTCCCTGAGAACAAGGAGACCCTACGATTGCTAGTCCACGAGTAAAATTATACACTCAAACCGTTTCCACGAAATACAGATAAGGATAAGGTAATGGTTATAAAGTTTTTCTTAATGCAGAACCTCGTGAACAAACTTACAATCACTCACACACGCTAAAAAGGGGATAAAACAGGATTCTCATCCGGGTATTTTTCCCGGTATCAAAGGGATAAATCCCGTTTCTTCCAATCTGCGCGCGAAGAAACCGGATTCTATGTATTTTCAGAATCAAAACCAACCATATGATTTTTAAACCTGTAATCCTCTGCTCATTTCTGCTCTTTTCTATTTTACTTTTTTCCTTCAGAAACATCGACAAACCTTCTGGCAAAGAATGGCTCAATGGCTCTGAAATGCTGCAAAAAGAATTTCGTTTGGATACCGGGCGAATCGTCAACCAGGATTCGATCCAGACCTGTCTGACGAACTATAGGAAACTGATGAAAGCTCATGGATTTTCAAACCCGGGAGGACAGCCCTTCACGCAAACGATCACCACAACAGCTCAACTGACAACCGGAGAGTCATTCAGCGGAACCGATTTACGTGACTGGCTGGATGCCACTGCAGCCGCTTATGCACAGGCAGGTAAAACCTTCTCCATCCGGGTTGAATTTGGAGTTTACGATATGACTTATCTAAACATGTATGAACCTGATCCGGCTAAAAGGGTCAAAAAAAATAATCGGATCGCAATATTTTTAGTCCCTTACGATACTTCTTCCGGCCAAACCTTACAACCACATGCGAATATTGCCGGAGGAACACCATCCGGAGGCGGTGGCGCTTATGATTTCGGCGGGCTGCAACCATAAAAGAGGAAAATCACTGAAGGATTTGGAGACGCTTAAGATTTCGGCGGGCTGCAACCATAAAAGAGGAAAATCACTGAAGGTTTTGGAGACGCTTAAGACTTCGGGGCTACAACCATAAAAGACGAAAATCACTGAAGGTTTTGGAGACGCTTAAGACTTCGGGGCTACAACCATAAAATATGCACATTGCCTGGTTCGAATATTTTCAGATTCTAAGTCTTATTACAGCCATCTACTGCTGGAAAGGATTAAAATCCTGTAATCTGCTTGCATTTATTCCTCTGTTGGTTATCGTGAATGCTACAGAATTGATTGCTGATAATTATCGCGCATTTGGCTGGTCATCAAATTATCGTATATATAATTTGTATCTCCTGGTATCTACGCCGTTCTTTTTCTACTTAGCTGGCAAAATGTTATTTTTAACCAGGAAGGAAGCCATTATCTTTTATATAGTCTGCATTTTATGCATGTTGCTCGTATGCATAAACTTTGGATTTATAGAGGGACCTATACAATTCAATTCCTATTCCCTGGGTTTGGTGGACATTATGATCATCGTGTTTTCGAGCCTTTGTCTTGTGCGTTTGACGATGTTTGACCAGCAGGAACTGAATTTTATGAGGGAGCCTTTTTTCTGGATCAATTCCCTGAATTTACTTTCCAGTCTGATCACATTGGTGGTACTCGGTCTTCAGTCTTATATTCTGATCAACAAAATTGAAATTGCCAATAAAACCTTATACCACGCCATATTACCAGCCGTAAACGCTATTGTTTACGGAGGATATAGTTACGCATTTACTTTATGCAGGACGCAAAGAGCCAGGTCATCTTCACCATTATAGCAGTCGTCGTTATTCTGCTTTTCCTGGGCGTGCTGTTTCTTGTCATGCTGTTTTATTATAATAATAAAAAAGGACAAATGAGCAAAGAACAACAACTCATGCGAGCCGCTTACGATAAACAATTACTTGAATCCAAATTAGAGATACAGGAACAAACCTTCGATATGATCAGCCAGGAAATTCACGACAATGTCGGACAGATTCTGAGTCTGGCGAAAGTGCAGCTGAGTATCATGGAACAAAAACAGTCTGTGGAGGGAGAACTGCTGACGAATGTGAAAGAAAGTATCAGCCTGGCGATGACCGAACTGCGGGATATCGCCAAAAGCCTGAGCAGTGAAAGATTACAAAAACTGAGTCTGCAGGATAGTATTACGCAGGAGATCCGCCGGATCAACCGCAGCGGTCTGATCAAAGTGAGTTCAAATGTGGAGGGTGAAGAAAAAAATATTCCGGACCAGCATAAGCTCATTGCTTTTCGGATTGTACAGGAGGGATTACAAAATATCATCAAACACGCCGGCGCTTCTGATGTGAAAGTTTCAATCCGGTACCTGGATGAATGTATGTTTATTTCAATTTTTGACAATGGTATCGGGTTTAACCCCGAAGCAGAATTAAAGAAGCGTGAGGGCCTTGGACTTCAGAATATCCTGCGCAGGGCAACGCTGGTTGGAGGCAAGGCGGATATCATGAGTAAACCAGGTGAGGGAACCACACTTCAAATTCAAATGGCTTATGCCTGACGGGAAACCTGAAACGAAAATTAAGCGACCATGCCTGAGAAAAAGGAAATAAATAGTTTGATCTGAAACAAAATCAAGAGCCATGCCTGACCTGAAATATATCGCATTGGTAGACGATCATACCATGTTCCGAAAGGGGCTGGCGGTGTTGATCGATTTATTCCCCCGATACAAAGTTTTAATGGACGTAAGTAATGGCCGGGAATTGATTGATCAGCTAGACCCTGATCATTTACCTCATATCGTTTTACTGGACATTCATATGCCGGTTATGGACGGTTATACTACAGCCGCCTGGTTGCATGCAAACCATCCGTCCATCCGGGTGCTGGCACTCAGCACCATGGATAATGATGCCACGATTATTAAAATGATTCATCACGGAGCCCGGGGTTATATTCTCAAAGATGCCGATCCGAAGGAACTGCAGGTGGCATTTGAAGAAATTCTTGCGAAAGGATATTATTACAATGAAATGATGACGCGGAAAGTAATCCAGTCGATCCACGATGCCGGATCAGATTCCGTAAATGCATTCCCTCACCTGACAGACCGGGAAATGGAATTTCTGAAACATGCCTGCAGCGAAAAAAACTATCAGCAGATTGCCAGTGATATGTTCGTCAGTGAACGTACTGTAGATGGCTACCGCGAATCCCTCTTCAAAAAATTCAATGTCTCTAACCGCGTTGGATTGGTTCTTTATGCGATAAAGAATCAGTTGGTACAATTGTAATAAGCGTAAAGCCAACTCAAGGGTAGTGTCTGAGACAATACCAACTCAAAGGGTATTTCAGCAGGTTAATATAAATGCATAATTTTCTTCCCGAAATCAGAACCGTCAACCGTCAACCGTCAACGGTCAACGGTCAACGATCAACGATCAACGGTCAACGGTCAACGGTCAACGAAAAAAAACTTTCATATGAAACGCAGGGACTTCGTAAAAAATATTTCTATCGCCGGAGCGGGCATCGGACTTTTACATCCTTCACTTTTATTTTCCAGATCCACGATTACAAAAGTCAGGCTGGGCATTATCGGAACAGGTCTCCGGGGACAAAATCATTTGTGGAATGCACTACAAAGATCCGATGTAGATGTCGTAGCCATTTGTGACGTGGATGAACGCAGCCTGCAATCCGCCCGCGAGCTGGTTACAAAATCCGGCAGACCGATGCCAAAAATATTTACCGGCGATCCGCATGCCTATAGAAAGCTGCTGGCAGAAAAAGATCTGCAGGCGATCCTGATCGCCACGCCATGGGAATGGCATACCCCGATGATCCTGGATGGCATTTCTGCGGGTATCAAATATATCGGAACAGAAGTGGTGCTGGGTATAACCCTGCAGGATCACTGGAATGTGGTGAATGCGGCGGCTGCCAGCGGTGCCAACGTTATGATGATGGAAAATGTTTGTTACCGCAGAGATATAATGGCCATTTTGCAAATGGTCAGACAGGGGATTTTTGGGGAACTCATTCATATGCAGTGCGGATACCAGCACGATCTGCGTGGTGTAAAATTCAATGACGGTAAAACACCTTACGACAGTGGTGCTGAATTCGGTGAAAAGGGTTTTTCCGAAGCCCGCTGGCGCACCAATCACAGCGTGCATCGTAACGGTGATTTGTACCCGACACATGGCATTGGCCCGGTTGCTGAAATGCT
>JABDFX010000038.1 GCA_013286315.1 Bacteroidota bacterium
ACCGGCTATTTCAAAACCCGGTATAACCGCGTGGAATTTGAATTCAAAGTTGAGAAAATGTTACTGCTGGAAAGTATTAAGGCCCTGTTAACAAAACAACTGGTGATCGATCTGGACGCGCGGCATTTAAACGAGTACATGGTAAAATTTATGGAAAAAAATATCAGGAAACATCCTGGCAAAACGACGCTGAAGTTTAATGTTCAGGAGTCTAAAACAAATGCAAAAATCAGCCTGTACAGCCTGGAAAACGGCTTTGAAATGAATGACGAAATGGCTGCCTTTTTGCAGGACTGTCCTGAGTTTGACGTTCAGGTAGTTACTTATTAGGAGGAATATGACAGAATGGAACCCGGACTCATATGGAAACAAATTTGCAGTAAGGGTGCCGTGATGAATAATCCGGAAGGAACGAAGCAAATAAATAGTTGTCCGTCACACGACATAGAATTAGGGAAAATAGACTGACTTTTACATAAAATTAAATATATATAAATATGGCACTTGAATACACCGATGCGAACTTTCAGGAGAAGGTACTTGCATCTGATAAGTTGACGATCATTGATTTTTGGGCAGAATGGTGTGGACCATGCCGCGCAATTGGTCCTGTCATTGAAGAACTTTCTAAAGAGTACGATGGGAAGATCAATGTGGGTAAAGTGAACGTTGACCACAATCCACAATTATCCGTGAATTATGGTATTACATCTATCCCGGCTATTCTGTTTATCAAAGGAGGCAAAGTCGTTGACAAATTGGTAGGAGCCCAACCCAAAAGCAACTTTGTAAAAAAGATTGAAGCACATATTAACGCCTAAAGCTTAATGCCTAAAGCTTAAACCCGTATCTAAATAAGGAAATATCAATCCATTTGTTAAGATTTGGCAAGTTTGCTTTTGTTTTAAGCTTTAGGCTTTGGGCTTTAGGCTTTTAGATTATTTTTGCGAACCATTTTAGAATATGTACAAATTTTTTATACCCCTGTTCCTGATTATAGAGTTAGTATCAGCCTGTGGGGATTCTTCCAATTCATCTGCAACTTCAACTGCGGCTACGGAAACAGCTTCCGTCAACGAAGCACCCGTTATTACTTACACGATCTTAAATGCCCTTCCGCACGATAAAGACTCTTACACAGAAGGATTCCTGATGCACAATGGTAAATTATTTGAAAGTTCAGGCGCACCCGAAGGGAATGACAAAACAAGATCAATGGTAGGCATTGTGGATCCTGCTACCGGCGTTATCTCAGTTAAAGCTGAGCTTGACAAAAAAATATATTTCGGAGAGGGGATCACTATCCTGGGCGATAAACTTTATCAGCTTACCTGGACCAACAAGAAGGGTTTTATATACGAATTGAAGACATTTAAAAAAATCGGAGAGTTTACATTCCCCAGTAAAGAAGGCTGGGGCATGACCACGGATGGCAGTAGCCTGATCATGAGCGATGGCAGCAGTAATCTGACTTATCTTGATCCGTTAACTTTTAAAACCAATCGCATAGTGGGAGTTACGGATAATAACGGCCCCGTTGGAAATTTGAATGAACTGGAATATGTGAATGGGAATATATTAGCGAATATATATCAGACGCCCTATATTATTCGCATAGATCCAAATTCAGGAAAAGTATTGGGTAAGGCAGACTTCAGCAATCTGGTGAAAGAAGTAAAATTAAAAGATCCCGATGTAGATTATATGAATGGCATTGCCTGGGACTCCGCAAAAAATAAAATTTATATTACCGGCAAACTCTGGCCCAATATGTACGAAGTACGACTGAATAATTAGCCGGAAGCTCGAGGCATGAAGCTGGAGGCACTCAATAATTATTAATACACTAAAAAATCCTCAAGCCTCGAGCCTCCCGCCTCAGGCTTTACAAACAACATAAATCAGAGAACTGCATCTCTCCTTATTCTGAAGGGCCTTCAAATTGGAAATAGCGCCGCTGATAATTCCCTTGGGAAATGATGAATACCCGTTTTTATATTTTTCACTCAATAAACTGATATAAAAACTATCATACCACATAGGTATCATTCCTGTTAATTGAAATCCGGCAGCTGGCAATAACCATTTCATGGAAGCCGGAGAGAAATGGTATAAATGACGGGGAACATCATATGCTGCCCAAAATGGGCCGTATTTCCTCCCGTCAAAACTGGTATAATTCGGGACCGCAATAAATGCCAGTCCCCGGGATTTCAAAATCTTTTTTACTTGATGCAGATACGGATATAGGTCATGCACGTGTTCCAATACATGCCACATGCTAACGGCATCAAAGGTTTCCGGCAAAAGCGTCTCGAACATTTCGGAAGGCAACAGGCGGGTATTATGGTGTGTCATGGCAAGTTCGCGCGCTTTAGCATCTGGTTCAATGCCCTGACTCCTCCAGCCATGTTCATTCATATATTGAACAAAGGAACCTGTACCAGCTCCGATATCCAGGTGGTGGCCCAGATTCAAACCGGTGAACTTTTCTATCTGGTGAAATTTGATAGACAGAGTATGATGTCGTACGGAATGATATAAACTATTTATGAATCCCTTGCGGGTATTGCTGTGTGAAATATAATCCTCCGATTCGTAGTATACTCCGATTTTTTCGCCGGGAGGAGCAAGGTGGGTAAAACGCAGACTGCAACGGGAGCATTCGAAAACTTCAAAAAACTCGCCGCTCACTGAATGGTCTTTTACTTTCAGCGCGAAATATGTGTTTTTACTATTGCAAACCGGACAGCTAACGATCAATTCACCACTTGAATTCATCAATGAAGGATTGATCCCGCTAAAGGCGGGGTGAATTATTTTACCTGTATCGTTTGTTGATTACCGGTAGATTCTACATTCCATCCCTTGGATGAAAAATGAAACATGATAATCAGGGCGGCTGCAATACCTCCAACGAGCGCAACCAGCCACCAGAGCCTGTTTCCGTGAATGGGCTCCTCTGCGAACCAGTCACTCATTTCCCTGTTGGAGCGCTCTCGATCTCCAACCAGCAACATATGTTTGGCATTCGTTCGTACCACCTTTTCCGCAGGCACCGGCTGTAAAAAAGATGGATTTAAAATGGAAGATTCGAAATGAATATCCCCCATATCATCCTTTTTTAAAATACCGAGACCTTCCCATGGAGCCTCCCTGAAATAATTAAGGCGATCGCGAAGAGAATACGCGAAATCATTATACTGCCTCAATGCTTCATAGTCTGAAATTTTTTGCTGCGCTGACAAATAAGCAAAAAGATCTTTATCCGGTGAATCAGAAAATTTATCAAAACGAAATCGGTAAACCGGTGGATGTATAGTTCGGGTACTTGCATCGATGGCTGCCGCCTGGCTTTCCATGCAAATAGTACCCAGTCCGGGTATAGGAATACTCTTATGTAAAAAAAGGTATCTGTTCAGGATCGCGTACATAGAACGATTTAAGAGGGTCTATCTTCCGAATGAAAAAATAACACCCCCTAAGATATTAAATCCATACACAGAATATTGGTTCCAGCGCTGATATTTATCATTAAACAGATTATTCATCTGTAACCAGAGATTCAGCTGCCGGGCGATCCGGAATTCAATCCCCGCATTGATGTCAAATCCTCCCGTTGTGCTGGCGACTATCTTATTCACATTACGGAAATATCCTCCTTCAAAAGCCAGCAGATCTGCCTTCAACCAGAGGTCTTTTATCGGTTGCCATCGGAAACTGGTTGTAAATTCAAATGGAAGTAAACCCCAGGCCCTGTACTGGCTTGTCGTCTTGTAATTATTGAGTGTCAGGCCTGCAGTAATATTCAGGTCCTCTCCTTCTATATAACTGATCTCACCATGCACATTGAAATCATCGAGCCGCTCTTCATACACGACCCGAAAATTTTTACCATCCAGACTGTCATTCAGGAAAAGTGGCATATTGTGTGACTGTGAAAAACCGGCTTTCGCGAGATAAGAAATATGATTGGACAGCGAACCTTTAAATCCTCCAAAAAACTCATTGACCCTGGTATTCAGCAATGTGGTGGGCTCCCAAAGCCATGGGTTGATCCCGGCAAATCTTTTGAAACTCCCCTTATCATAGTAGCCGTCCAGGGACGCAAAAAGCGTGAACCGCTTGTCATCTGTAGTATATTCAGCTCTGAAATTGGGAAGAAGGTGAAAATCAGACTGGTCCCAGGATGGACTCATTTCAAGATGAAGAGCAATATTATCTGAATGATAAACCACAGCGGGTGAAACAATGAACAGGTTATTGTTGATCGCAGATGCCCCTCTGTAAGAATAATTGGTAATATCAGCGGTAAAAGCGAGATCTATGGCAAAATGTTCGTTGAGGATTTTTTCCACTGGCACATTAAAAACCATATCTGCTTCGGAACTCCGCGGTGAATTATTCAGTCCGAATGCAGCAATTTTAATGTTGGGATTATATGTGAGACCATAACTGCTGGGTACAGTATTTCGCAGGCCGAGTCTCCCATCGAATGTAAAAAATTGTTGCTGCAGTTGACTCTTGGCAAATTTCAGTGTGTCGGGTTGAAAGCCATACAGATAATATCCGTCTGCACGAAAACCCAGGGCGCCATCCCATTCCAGGTTATTGGAAGACTTGATAGTGCCACTGATCGATGCCGCCAGTAGACTATTTTCCTGGTAAGGAAGTTTTCCTTTGGCTGAATATCCCTCGGCCGATATATTAAAAAAAGATTTTTTCCTGTCACCAAAGCTGAGTCCGGCCAGAACATAGGGTAAGTGAATATTCCCCGCTCCCACTTTAATATAATTATCATTATTCCAGGTTTTGATACTATCGGCCGGCAGTGCAACAGGATTTAAACCATTTGGCTGATATGTCAGAGAAAGAAATTGGGTGGGCAGGTTATATTTTAGATCCGGGCGGCTGGAATCTATCAGTGGTGCTTCCGCATTGAAATTTAATTTGGCAGTATTTTTCAATGCCGGTTTAAAAGTAGACGTAATATTAATTGTCTTCTTTTTCAGGGTATCCTGCGCTTTTACGGTCATGGAGACCAGCAACATAAACATCGTCAAACAAATAATTCCCTTCATAATTTTAAATGCATTCTGAAATAACTCAATTCTCATTGCTGATTTTACTATTGCCAGCCTCTTCTTTTTTTACTTCATCCAGCCGCTGCTCAGCCTGTACGCGGATCTCATCAATCTTTGCATTCTCCACCAGACTTTGAAATGTCGCTTTGGCGTTGAAATAATCCTTCTCCTTCAAATAAATATCTCCCAGCAGGAAATAACTTTTGGTAACCCATAATTCATATGAACCGGATTTATGGATTACCTCAAAAGCTGATTTTTCTGATTCTTTCAAACGGTTTTGTTGAAACTGGCAGGCAGCAATCTGATATTGAGCCTCTGCTCCATAAGCCGCCCGGCTAAGGGAGGCGACCGTTTTAAAATAAGGAATCGCTGATTCACATTGTCCGTTTGCCTGATAAGATTTACCCACAATCATGCTGGCAAGAATCTTGTCATCAGAACCAATCCCCTTTACATTTAGCAGATCTTTGGCATTATCACTCGCTATGGCCCATTCCTGCAACTCAAACTGGCAGCGAAGCAAACCCCGCATGGCTTCCATTTTAATTTCCTGGGAAGTAGCAAAGTCTTTTAGTTTAGCATAATATATTTCCGCTTTGCTGTAATCCTTCAGATTAAAAAAATTGATACGGGCAGCCTGCAGGATGGATTTTTCAGCAAATTTGTTTGGCGCTTTATCAGCTACCATCTGATAACCAGTAACGGCTTTTATCCAGTTTTTCTGGCTGGCGTACATTTCGCTTTTGTAGAAATTGGCTTCTAAAGCATATTTACCATCCGGAAATTTTTTGAGATAGTCTTCGAATTTTTGCTGTCCGCCTGAGAAATTTCCATTATTGAATTGCACTTCCGCTTCCTGGTAAGCCAGTTGATCTTCCTGGCTTACTGAAATGGCAATTCCCATCCCCTTTGCAAAATTTACATACTCGCCCGATCTGCCTTCTTCTACATAAATAGATTTTGCATTATCCAGTGCTTCCTGGGCCTCGACGGAATTCGGATAATTTTTCAGCAGTTCATTATACTTACTGAGAGCTTCTGCGTTATTTCCCAGGTTATAATTAGCTAGTCCGGAACGCAGCAGCGCCCGGGGTTTCAATGCATCATTACCATTACTGAGAATAACAATCTTTAAATAGGAAAGAGATTCCCTGTATTGCTCATTAGAGAGATAAGTATTGGCGATTTCCATATTGGCATCCACCACGAGATCTGAACCGGGATATTTCCGGATAAGACCATTCATCAGATCGATTTTTTCTGATGAATTATTCACACCGGCCACCATGGCCTTTTGAAAAGTCGCATAATCAGAAGCCGGCCAGGAATATTCAAGAACCTTATTGTACATCGGTACGGCCGTTTTGAAATCACGATTCATATAATAACAATCAGCACTACGGATATAAGCATCCTGTTCAAGTGGCGTTGCATGAATTCCGGGATTTCTGGCGATCTGCTGGAAATAATTCAACGCCTCTTTATAATTTTCCTTTTTCAGATAACAATAACCAAGACTATATTTTGCATTCACAGGATTCACTTCTTCTCTCGCGATGGGCGTTTTCAGGTATTCAACAAAGTAGGGAATAGCATCGTCCAGATGATTGGTCCGATAAGCAATTTCTCCTTTCCAGAAGTTTATAAATGGGAGCAGTTCGGTGTTATTAGGTTCCCGGGAAGCGCGGTCCAGCAGTTCAGCAGCATTTACCAGCATACCATCGTTTATAAGTTCGGTAGCTCTTCCGTAAAGAATTCTGGCTTTGAGCTGGCGGGCATTGGCTGATGGATTCTTTACACTATCCATCAGTGTCAGCGCATCTTTGTAGTTGCTGGTGTTGGCCAATACATTCAACAATAATTCACGGGCTTCAGGTGCATAGGTTGAATTCGGATATTGCTCCAGGAAACTACGAAATTCTGAGAGGGCAACATCCGGATATCCCAATTCATAAGAAAGTTTAGCATAGTGGAATTCAGATATTTCCTTTTGGACGGGATAACTGCTGTTGGATGCGCAAAAAAGAAAGGCATTCCGGGCGTTTGCTTTTTGCCCGGTTTTTAAATAAGCGTCTCCCAGCAGGTACATGGCATTTTGCGCCAGTGAATCCTCCTTACCGCCCAGCTGTATAAATCCATCAATGGCTTTTGTATAATTCTGGGCCTGGTAGTAACAATAAGACAGTTCAAAGAGATCCTGACGGCTCACCGTTTTTGAACTATTCACATAAGATTCCAGGAATGGCAGCGCTTTAACAAAATTTTTCTCATCATAATAAGCATGTCCAACCAACTGCTTCAGTTCGGGAGTATAGTACTGATTCCCGCTGGCCAGTTTTGCCGCGGCATAAGAGATTGCTTTCTCTTTTTGATTTTGTACGAGGTAAATATTTGCAATATAATAAGGAACGATATGATCGTATTTCGGATTATTTTCTACTACAGAAAAGGCAGTCAGTGCATCACTGTATTTCTTTTGGTAAAAACAGATATACCCATAATAGTAGTTTGCATCGATATAATGGTCATTTTTAGGAAGCTGCCGGATGGCATCAAAAAGCGGTTTGGCCTGATCGAAATTCTTCCTGATAAAATAAGCATATCCCTTATGAAATTTCAAATTAGCGATCTCTTCGTTATTCAGGTTTTCAATGCCAGAACTTTCATAAAGCTTTAATGAAGCGTCATAATTCCCATGACGAAAATGATATTCTGCGAGGTAGTAAGCAAGCATTTCCGTCCGTGCCGCATCATCGTCTCTCTCAATATAAATTTCAGCCGGATGTACTGCGGTACTATCATCCTGGTTGAGTGAACAGACCAGGTTATAATAGTGAACATTTTCAAAATTAAAGGACTCATAAAGCTGCGGACGCGCAGTCTGATCCTGTTCGAGCTCCTTGAAAATCGGGTATGCCAGACTATAATACTGTTTTTGATAGTATTCCTGTGCCTGCTTATAAGTGGCCTGGGGATCTGTTAACCAGAATGTCTGCTGCGCCTTTGCAAAAAAACAGAATAAAAGAAAGAATGGAAGAATCGGTCGTTTCATCCGGATTATATTATTCACGCACCCAAGTTTCTGAATTATTTCCCCTAATACCAAAGATTGTTCCAAACAGCTTGTGGATAACTGATATGATTAACATTTCTTTAGATCAAGTTGTTAAAAGTGCAAATACTTTACTTTTGACTCAAATAATTAAAGATGGCAAAATTATTATCAACCGCTTATTCCGACCGCGCATTCAACTTCGCGCTTTTGGTACAGAGGGTTGCTACCGGTCTCTTACTTTTAATCGGACATGGTTTACCAAAAATCCAAAACTTCAGCGATTTATCAGGAACCTTTTACGATCCTTTGCGCATCGGTCATCGTGGTTCACTTATTCTGGTCATTCTTGCAGAATTATTTTGTTCGATGTTTCTCGCACTCGGATTATTCACACGTATCGTTGCATTCATCATCGTGTTTGAATTTTCAGTCGCCGTATTCCTTGTTCATCACGGACAACCTTTGAAAATTGTTGAACCCGCGGCGTTGTACCTGACCAGTGTTTTCACTATTTTGATCATTGGTCCCGGCCGGGTAAGTGTGGATGGCATGATGGGGAAATAACACAAGACTGGAAGTCTGGAAGTCTGAATTTGAAAATTAACAATTGACAATTAACAATTAACAATTATTCCTGCCTTGTTCATTACTGAGACTCTTATACGTGTGCGATATGCCGAAACGGACCAGATGAATGTGGTTTATTATGGCAATTACGCCCAGTATTTCGAAGTGGCACGTGCTGAATCCATTCGTAATCTCGGCCTTACATATAAAGAAATGGAATCCGCCGGTGTAATGATGCCGGTGGTTGAAATGCAAACTAAATTTTTGCGACCTGCTCACTACGATGACCTGTTGACAATCAAAACCATCATGAGGGAATTACCTGTCGACCATCGTATCTTATTCGAACACGAAGTTTTCAATCAGGAAAAAAAATTGCTCACGCTGGGAAAAGTGACCCTTTATTTTGTAAAAATTGGAAGTTTTGAAAAAACGGTTATGCCGGAAACCATGCGAAACCTCCTGAAACCATTTTTTCCCGAAATAAACTGAACGCTGAACAAAAACATTTCTTCAGAGTTAATAGCAGTATGACCAACATATCTATCGTAACGATCGGAGATGAATTATTGATTGGCCAGGTGATCGACACAAATAGTGCCTGGATGGCCCAGGAGCTGAATAAAGCGGGTTTTTGGGTCAGACGCCGGGTGGCTATCGGTGACGGGAGGGAGGATATTCTGAAAGCACTCGAAGAAGAATCCGCAGTCGCTGAAGTTATTTTAATTACGGGCGGGCTCGGACCCACAGCTGATGATATTACCAAAGCCGTCCTTTGTGAATATTTCAACAGCACCCTGGTCGTAAACGAAGCAGCATTGGAGAATGTGAAAAATATTTTCACAAAAATCTTCAAGCGTCCAATTATTGAGCGCAATCTGAAACAGGCCGAAGTGCCCGCTGCCTGCGAGGTGATTCAAAACAAGCGGGGCACGGCACCCGGAATGCTGTTTGATAAAAATGAAAAGATTTTCGTCTCTATGCCCGGTGTGCCCTATGAGATGAAGGGCATGATGACCGATGATGTAATTCCCTTTTTGAAAAGTCGATTCGTGACGCATTACATTTCGCACAGAACTTTATTGACAGCCGGAATAGGTGAATCAGGTTTAGCGGATCATATCAGCAAATTTGAATCTGACCTGCCGCCACATATAAAACTGGCCTACCTGCCGGGTTATGGTATGGTGCGTTTACGCCTGACGGCAAATGCTGCTCAGGCGGATGGTCTGGAACGGGAATTGGATCATGCGTTTAAAATTCTGAAGTCACTTGTAAACGAATGGATGGTAACCGATGAAGACATCACATTACAGGAAGCCCTGGGCAAATTATTGATAGCCAGAAAACAATCAGTTTCTACGGCCGAAAGCTGTACGGGTGGTTATATCGCCCACCTGATTACCAGCATTCCGGGATCCAGCGTCTACTATCATGGATCTGTCATTGCCTATGATAATGAAATTAAAAGGAAAATGCTGAACGTCGATCCGGCTGTTTTATCAGCCCATGGAGCTGTCAGTGAAGAAACCGTGAAAGCCATGGTACATGGAGCAATCCGTAATATGGAAACAGATTTTGCTTTAGCGACTTCCGGCATTATGGGTCCTGGCGGCGGTTCTGAAGAAAAGCCTGTGGGAACCGTATGGATCGCAGCTGGAAGCGCCCATGAAATCTTCACACGGAAGCTCTGGTTTCGCTTTGACCGTCAGCGAAATATAGAGATGACCGCGATAAATGTGCTCAACTTGTTAAGAACATTCATTTTGTCCCGGCCGCTGTAAGGTCGTCTGCATGACTTAGATAATTAATTAATACTTTTGATCGAATCTAAAGATCATCTTCATGGCGATTGTCGATTTGTTAATGCCTAAAATGGGTGAGAGCATCATGGAGGCTACCATTCTCAAATGGAACAAGCAACCAGGAGAATCTGTACGACAGGATGAATCTTTACTTGAAATAGCAACCGACAAGGTAGACAGCGAAGTGCCTTCCACAACCGCCGGCGTTTTGACGGAAATCCTTTTCCCCGTTGACTCCGTGGTTCCGGTCGGCGCTGTAATCGCCAAAATTGAGACCAAGCCAGGTACGCATAACGCCGAACGCGTAACGCCGAACGAAGAATCTGAGAGTTTCAATAAGGAAGAACCATTAACCGTCAACCGTCAACCGTCAACCAGTCAGAATCAGGCAACCAAAACAGGCGATGAAGAACCGTCAACCGCCAACCGCCCCCGCCGCTACGAGGAGGGACCAACCCATTCTCCAGGCAACGGTCAACGGACATCGGTCAACGAAAACAGATTTTACTCCCCCCTGGTTCTCAATATCGCCAGCAATGAGGGAATAAATTTGTCAGAATTGGAAAAAATCCCCGGCACCGGTAACGAAGGCAGGATTACAAAAAAAGACATACTGCAATATGTTTCCAAAAGGAAGGATGGAAATGGCTTCCATAGTCAGCCTCCGGTTGCAGAACCCATCTATGAACTTAGCCAGGAAAACACCCAGACCATAAAAGAAGAGAAATACAAAGCTTCAGAATCCATTTCGCTAAATGTTAGTGGTAATGTGGAGATCCAGGAAATGGATCGGATGCGGAAACTGGTAGCTGAACATATGGTAAGAAGTAAACAAACCAGTCCGCATGTAACCAGTTTCACAGAGGCTGATGTAACCAACCTGGTGATTTGGCGCGAGAAAGAAAAAGACGAGTTCGAAAAAAGGGAAGGAACCAAATTGACCCTGACACCCTTGTTCATTGAGGCAGTTATCAATTGCATTAAGAAATACCCTCTCATTAATAGTTCGTTGCAGGGGGATAAGATCATAATAAAAAAGGATATCAATATTGGAATGGCAACCGCCCTTCCATCCGGCAATCTGATCGTGCCGGTTATCAAAACGGCTGATAATTATAACCGGGTCGGCCTGGCACGACAGGTGAATACGCTGGCAAATGCAGCCCGCACCAATAAATTAAAACCGGAAGATATTCAGGATGGCACGTTCACCATCACGAATGTGGGCGTATTTGGAAGCCTGATGGGCACACCCATTATTAACCAGCCCCAGGTTGCGATCCTCGCTGTGGGTGCCATTAAAAAAAGACCGGTGGTGATCGAATCTGACCAGGGTGATTCAATTGGCATACGCCATATGATGTATCTTTCTATGAGCTATGATCACCGGATCATTGATGGCAGCCTGGGAGCAACATTTTTGACCGCTGTAGCCAAAGAGCTTGAAGGGTTTCAAAGTGCCTAAAGCCTAAAGCCCAAAACTCTTCGGTATTCCGGAACAATATCAATTTTCAACTATTCCATATCGTTAGTAAGTGTTTACTTTCAATTATAAGTCTTGGGCTTTAGGCTTTGGGCCTTAGGCCTTTTTGGAGATCATAACAATTCCCCAATCTTGTCGTTTATATGTAAGAGAAGTTTTGTAAATTCCGATACTTACTAAATCTGACAAGATGAAAACACTCTCAGAAACATGGTTCGCCGATGGCTACATAGATTTTGAACTGAAAAAGTATACCCTGCTCGCCTATCTGCAGGAGATTAACCGGAATTTCCAGGAAAATAAACTTTACCCTCAACTCGCAGATGTGATTTTCCATTATAATAATCTCATTGCCTTCCGGGAGAATAAAAAATATTTACAGGAACAGTTCCCAAAAAAATTAACCGGCCTGCAAATGGAAAAAATACAGGTTCTTTACGAGCAACTGATTCAGGATGATGAACTCATGCGCGAGCTGGAGGATATTATCGAATATTCTGCCGGTCATATGAAAGCTGCAATCACAAACGGCACAGAAATCTACGAATTTGTAGAAGATAAAATCAGCATTCACCCCGTGGGCATCATGCCGGTACATTCAAAAGAAGGATATTTTTTACTTAGTGACGGTTCCGCCAACGCAACCCGCGTATATAGCTACTATCTGAGTTTTTTTGAAAAACATGATGAAAAATACAGAAGCATGCGAACGGAATATATTAATTCCTGGAAACGAAGTTTTAGTAACACCTATGAACAAATTAAGTCGGAATTACTAAGTCTCAAACCCGATCTGCCAAACCCTGCTGTTTATGCAATAGAGACCCAACTTAAATTCCCGCTGGACGAAACATTATTGCCGGTAGCCAAGCGAAGTCTTGTTCGTTATATTTCATCAAAAGCTGCTTAACGTCTGTCATAAACATGTTTATTCAGTTACCAGCCGGTTTTTTCAGGAAGCGAAGTTTTCCTTAACCTCAACGATTGTAAAACAACGGCCGCAACGATCAGACAAAAACCATAGTAAAATCCCTGGCTCACTTCTTTATCTTCTCTGTATATTAAAAATGCCATACCAATTCCGTAAATAGGTTCCAGATTGTAAGTGAGGTTTACGGTAAACGCTGAGATTTTCTGAAGAGCCTTCATGAAAAGGTCGTAAGCGATAACTGTACATAAAATACCGAGTACGAGCAACCAGGCAAAGTCTGACAAAGACGGTAATAGCTTATCGACCGGAAAATAGTGTAGATAAACCGGCATCAGCAGAGTGATAAATATAAATCCACCACTGAGCTGGTATCGCGTGGCAGTTTCTGCATCCATCTTTTGCAAAATTTGCCTGTTGAGTATCGGAAAAATGCTGGCCAGAAAAGCAGAAAAAAGTGAAATGATAATTCCCAGTTTGTAATGCGGATCAAAATGGAATATGATACTGATTCCTGCTATCGCCAGTAATCCCAGTAAGACTTCGATCATATCAAATGGCCTGCGAAGCATAACCGGTTCAAGTATAGCAGTGAAAAAGCCCATGGCAGACAGGCAAACCAGGGCAGTTGAAATATTGGAATTTTTAATTCCTGCATAGAAGGTCACCCAATGCAGGGCAAGGAGAAACCCAACGGTTGATGCCTGAATAAATAGTTTTCGTGATGCAGCAGGTTTTCTTTTTTGGAAAAGCAGTGATATCCATAGTACAAAACAGGCAATCATCATTCGATACCAAACGAGCACGGCCTCATTGAGCGTAATCAGTCTTCCGAGAACACCTGTGAAACCAGCAAGAAAAACGGCAATATGTAACTGGAGAAATGCTCTTTTCATGGAGTTGGCAAAGAAAGATTATTTTCCTTCCACCACCATATTCTTAGAGAAATGATTTACGGTTTGTACTAACGGAATATTTTTAACTCTTTTACGATAGTTCTTGAACAGCGCGTTCCAGCGGAGTTTTAGCACTCCGAGAATGCCTTCTTTCACAATTCCCTTATTCATTTTGGAAACACCCAATTTCCTGTCTTCGAAAATAATCGGTACCTCTTTTATTTTGAAACCCAATTTCCAGGCTGCGAACTTCATTTCTATCTGGAACGCATAACCGGCAAAATGGATTTCATCCAGATTTATAGTTTCCAGTACTTCACGTCGATAGCAAACAAAACCTGCTGTCGGATCCTTAACCGGCATCCAGGTAATCAGCCGGGTATAAATAGAAGCTCCTTTCGAAAGAAGGATTCTTTCCTTGGGCCAGTTAATAAAACCACCGTCCTTCACGTAACGACTACCTACGGAAAGGTCTGCTCCACTGTATTTACAGGCGATATACAAATTTTCAAGATTACTGGGGTTATGGGAAAAATCGGCATCCATCTCAAAGATGAACGCATATCCTTTGTCAATAGCCCATTTGAAACCATAGATATACGCGGTTCCCAGCCCCTGTTTACCCTTCCGGATTTCAAGGAAAAGTCTATTTGGATATTGCTGTTGAAGATTGCGAACGATATCGGCTGTTCCATCCGGGGAACTGTCATCTATGATGAGAACATGATAATCCTGTTTAAGAGAAAAAATAGCTTCCAGGATGGCTGCTATATTCTCTTTTTCATTATACGTTGGTATGATTGCTATCTTTTCCAATATATCAAATACTTAACTAACCGTTTTGTCCTTTTTCAGCATTGTCCGGTTGAAAATCTCAGTTAATTTTTGCTTGGTATGCATCGGGAAATCTCCCTTCATCATCCAATCGTAATACTGGGGTTCAGATTTTAGTACGTCAGCTACCGGCCTTCCTTTGTGTTTCCCGAAGTTAAAGATTTCCACGCCATTTTCCATGGAAAATCGACGGGCGAAATCAACAACTTGTTCATCGCCGGTAAATTTAACGATGCTTTCAGGATCAGCTCCCAGCTGCGGATAGCGGTCAATCTGAGCCATCAGGATTTCCAGGGTTACTTCGGCATCTGACTGTGCCCCATGGGCTCCATCATGTATTTTATCGCAATAGAATTTATAAGCCGCGGTGAGGGTGCGTTGTTCCATCAAATGAAATACACGCTGAACGTCTATCAACCGCCTCCCCTTCATATCGATCTCAATGCCTACACGTAAAAATTCTTCTACAAGCAACGGGATATCGAATCTGTTTGAATTATAACCCGCCAGATCACTATGGTCGAGAAATTGCTTTAGTTCATTCGCAGCCTGCCGGAAAGTCTGTGCATCTTTTACATCTTCATCAGTAATACCATGGATATCGGACGCCTGTTTCGGAATCGGCATCTCCGGATGAATCAATTTATGTTTTACTGTCTTGATGCCGTCCGGCATCAATTTCACTATGGCGATTTCAACGATGCGGTCTGAGGCAAGATTGATACCGGTCGTTTCGAGATCAATAACTGCCAGGGGTTTAGTTAATTGTAACATGAATTTTTATGGGTTATGCAATAAATTTCTTTGCAAATGTAGCAATATCCAATCCATCAGAACTGATCGAACCCAGATGAAGCCGTTTCGTTTTATTGAAATGGTCAGAGCACCTTAAAAGGGACAATTCCTATGCCGGATTCCTCGGATTAAACTGAAAAGATTAAATTGTGTAGCACTGGATTTCAATCCCCAATCACTTGATTTTCAACATATCAGGAACGGTATGTTTCTGACATAACCAGGACTTATTGTTCCTCGTAAAACAGAGCTGTAGGAGCAAACAAAACATACCGTTTTTGTCAGATTAAGGGGCAAAAAATGAATTCATCGCTGATCAGCAGGGCCATAATGGAATCATAAATAAATGCTTAAAAACCCCTGCCCTATTGCATATACCAGAATTATTGTTTTATTTTGTTCTAGCCTTTATCAATCCTTCGAATAACGACGTTTTAAGCTGAAAGCATAAAACAGAAAGCTTTAAACGAATTGAATCCTCCCTCCGAAAATGACCATTTTGTCTGGCGTTAAGCGTTAGGCTTTAAGCATTAGGCTTAAATCCCGTACCTCTGAAATTCCTGGTAGATCTACCTGAACCAGGCCCTTATTATTAATTAAAAATACCCAGGAAAATGAGAAAGTCACTATTGTTCATCGCTATCCTCGCAGTAGCCACAACCCTATTCACGTCGTGCGCCACTTACAACAGTTCTTCCAGAAACGGATGTAAAGCTACACAGGGATATGTTGGTTATGGCTCTACCAGATAATATTATTTGATAGGTTCCGATTGCAGTCTGAATATCTTCAGGCCCGGTATGTTTTAATAAAACAACCGGGCCTTTTTCATTATTATACTTAAGGTAAGCTTACAGCTTCTTTATTTAAATCAAGTTACTAACCTAAAAATCAAAAAAGTCTTTGGAAGCTTTGAGACAAGGACACCAGGCCATGATGAAATAGTTTTTCCCGGTGTTCTCCCATTTGGCTATCCTTTGGGTATTCTTTGGGTATCCGGAATCCGCGGCAGCAATGAAGACCCATCGGGGAAACAATGAGGATCCACCGGGGTTGCAATGAGGACCCAACGGGAAACAATGAGGACCCAACAGGAAACAATGAGGGCCCAACGGGAAACAATGAGGTTGGTAAGGCGATTAGGTAGCCCAGGCTTTATCGCCTTTTTTATAGGGGATACAACCTTCATACCTGCCGGGAACCGCAACATATCTCAGCGCCTTGGTTGCGCCTGGTTCTGATGTAAAATAACCCCAGATAGTCAGTTCCTTTATCATGCGGAAGTAATGATGAGGATCCGTTGCTTTTTTACTGGCAGTATAATCTTTTTGTTCCTTGTCCAGAGCGATCAGTAAATTCTTACGTTCTTCCGGACTGGATTCCAGAAAATACTTTCCGTTCATGGATTTGCTGGCTTCATTGAGTTTTCCCATACCGGCTATGAAAATATCCTGGTCAGTTTTGTTGTAACAATCCCTTACGATCGTATGCATGAATTCTCCGATCTTGGCATCCTTGGCACCCGGCGTATCCGTAGCAGGAATAATGGTATCTCCTACTTCGTCCAGAAACGAAATATCTTCAGGTGAAAAATCAAGACCGGCTGTTCCGATTTTTTTATTTTCGTTGGTACAACCGGAAAGAAACATTTCGGAACCAATCAGTGTACCTCCGAGCAGCAACGCAACGGATGATAGTGCTTCTCTTCTATTCATGATTTTGATTTTAATATTTTATGCCTAAAGCTCAAGGCCTAAAGCCTAAAACTACTTTTAACTAATATACTTATAAACTCCACTTCCAGTCTTCCATACTTCCATACTTCCAGACTTGTGTTTTAGTTTGTGTCTTAGTAAAGTTAAATATTCCCCTTCTTCAATTCACTCACCGCATGATCCGCTGCTCTCGCAGTGAACGCCATATAACTGAGCGAAGGATTCACACAGGATGAGGAAACCATGAAAGAACCATCGGTGACAAATACATTGGGTGCATCCCATATCTGATTATATTTGTTCAGTACGGATGTCTTTGGATCCTTACCCATACGAGCTGAGCCCATTTCATGAATGCCTCTTCCCAGTGTACCATCACCATCGAACCCTTTCACGTTTTTCAAACCTGCAGCTGTCAGCATTTCCATTGCGTCATTTTTCATATCCACACGCATCCGCCTTTCATTGTCCTTATATTCTACATCCATTGCCAGCACGTTCATTCCCCATTTATCTTTTTTCGTTTTATCCAGGGTCACTTTATTTTCGTGATAAGGCAGTGTCTCCCCGAATCCGCCAAGATGAATGGTCCATGCTCCCGGTTCGGTCAGAGCTTCTTTCAGTCCGGCTCCAATGGTAATTTCTTCCGGACTACGTAAAAAACCTTCGCGGCCGCCACCACCCTGATATCCAAAGGCACGCAGATAATCGCGTTTATCTCCGCCAACATTTCTGAATTGGGGAATATAAATACCGTTGGCTCTTCGTCCGAAATAATATTTATCCTCAAATCCCTCTACAGTACCGCCTGCCCCGACGCCCAGGTGATGATCCATGATATTATGTCCCAGTTCGCCGCTGCTGCTTCCCAATCCGTCGGGCCAGATATCAGTCGCCGAATTCATCAGGATCCATGCACTGTTCAGTGTGGAGGCATTTAGAAAAATAATCTTTGCATGATACGTATATGTCTGATTGGTCTCGCCGTCTAAAACCTCAACACCCGTGGCTCTTTTTTTATCTTTATCGTAAAGAATTTTTGTAACGATCGCCCAGGGTCGGACGGTCAGATTACCAGTTTTTATCGCAGCGGGTAAGGTGGATGACTGCGTACTGAAATAAGCTCCGAAGGGACAGCCCAGGGCACATTTGTTCCTGAATTGGCAATTGGTTCTGCCTTCCAGTGGCTCTGTTATATTTGCTGTACGGCCAATGATAGCATGACGCGTGCCTTTGAACTGATCCTTTAATTTAACGGAAAAATCTTTTTCCGCACAGGTCATATCCATCGGGGGCATAAAATGTCCGTCAGGTAATATATCCAGACCGTCACGGTTACCGCTGATTCCGGCAAATTTCTCAGCATAGTCATACCAGGGCTCTATTTCTTTATAGCGGACAGGCCAGTCAACTCCGTGTCCGTCTTTGGCATTGGCTTCAAAATCATGATCACTCCAGCGATAACTTTGCCTTCCCCACATCAGGGAACGACCACCTACGTGATATCCGCGGAACCAGTCGAAGCGCTTGATTTCAGTATAGGGACTATCCTTGTCACTACACCAGTAGTCTAAATTTGCTTCACTCAGTGGATAGTCTCTTTTGAGAACAGGATAATCTTTGATCATTTCCTGCGTCCGGCGATTGCGATGCGGATAATTCCATGCTTCCTTATTTGCGTTTACATAATCTTTAACATGCACGATATCCCTTCCCCTTTCAAGCATAATCGTTTTCAGTCCTTTTTCGCATAGTTCTTTCGCGGCCCAGCCGCCGCTGATTCCTGATCCGATTACAATTGCGTCATAAACATTGTCTGCCATGATTTGTCGTTTAGTATTTTATATATCACAAATTTCCACTGCTTTTTTTAATGAACCGATTTTATCCTGACTCGCTGGAATAAATTCCTGTGCGACATATCCTTTAAAACCCGTTGCCAGTATGGCTTTCATGATCGCCGGATAATACAACTCCTGCGTCTCATCGATTTCATGTCTTCCCGGCACACCGGCTGTATGATAATGACCTATAAAATCATAATTGTCATGAATGGTCTGAATCACATCTCCCTCATCTATCTGCATATGATAAATATCATACAGCAATTTGAAGTTGGGACTGCCCAGCCTCTTGCAAAGCTCCACACCCCAGGGCGTACGATCGCACATATAATCCTTATGATTCAATTTACTATTGAGCAGTTCCATCTGAATAGTAATGCCGTTTTTTTCTGCCAGGGATAAAATTTGCTGAAGACCTTTTATACAATTTTTCCAGCCTGTTTCATTGTCCATGCCCCGGCGACTGCCGCTAAAACAAATCACATCTGTATAACCAGCCGCTTTCATCATTGGAATCACTTCCAGGTATTGAGGGATCAGTTTAGCATGAAAATTCGATTCAGCAAATCCGTCAGTCAGACTTACATCTCCTGCCACATAACACATCGAACTGTAGAGACCATATTTTTGAAGCATTGGCCAATCCTTTGGTGCCACCAGGTCGATGGCAGGAATGCCGATTTCTTTTACTGACTGGCAAAAGGATTCCAGCGGTATGGAATCATAACACCAGCGACAAACTGAATGATGGATGTTCCCTTTTGGTTTCAATTCTTCTGCTGATTTTGAAACAGGAGTATATGATGAAAGTAATTGGGTTCCGGTAGCCAGAACCGCAGAACCAGCAATCATATTTTTAATCAGTTTACGCCTGGATGAGGGAGGATTCATGCGCCTTATAGGAAATGAATGTACGAAATGAAAACGGATGAATAAGAATTTAATGACCAGCGGAAGCAGCAACCAGTATATCGGGTTTCTTGCGTCCGCGCATATATAAATTCAAACCGGCAAATGCCACGATCAGACAAAGTGGAATCATCATGGTAAAGTTGATGATCGCCGGTCCTGCGGCTTTATTTGCCTCAAATAAAGTATTAGCCATTTCGGAACCAGGTGGCGCCTGTGTATAGGATTGCAAACTGGCGCCGGCGGGAAGTTTGCTGGCCACAATAGCATCGTAATGCTTTCCCATAAATATCATATAAATAGATACAGCAAACATACCCGCTCCGCCCATCAGATTCATTCCGACAGCGCCGGTCTTTGGCAGATTTTCAGAAACAAAACCGAGCATTGTGGGCCAGAAGTAACATACACCCATACCAAACACCAATGCGCCCACAAATATCATGTTTCCGGTAGTATGACCCAGGAGGTATAAACCGATGGTAGCCAAAACAGACGATATAAGCAATACGCCCTGAGGTGAGAACTGTTTGACCACCGGACCCGCAAAGGCTCTGCCTACAACCATTACACCCGTATCCAGGGTCAATATCAGCAAAGCATTGTCGGTCACATTCTTTAACAATACATCGATCCACTGACCGGTAAACAATTCAGTAATGGCCGTGCCAAACATGCAAAGGATCATAAATAAAAACAACCCTGTGAAAATGGATTTATACATGGTGGAACTGGACACGCCGGCTGCAACGCGCTCAGTTACAGGGAATTTCAGTTTGGAGAATAAATAACCATAAATCAGGGCAGGAATAAGCATAATCCCTACTTCCACCTGCCAGGAAACGCCTAATTTGTTCAGACCGAATACAATAAGTGTCCCAATGACAATTCCTCCCGGAAACCAAAGGTGAAAGTGGTTGAGCTTGGTTGTTTTATTCTCGGGAAATAATGAAGCGACCAGGGGATTACAAGCCGCCTCAACAGTTCCATTGGCGATACCAATCAGTAAAGTGGAAATAAATAAGGTCCAATAGCCTGTGGAGGCCATAGTAAGCAGAATGCCTGCCAGATGAAAAATAAAAGCCATCACGAGCAGTTTTTTCATACCGATGATATCGACGATAAAACCACCGATCACCACCGCCAGCGGGAAACCCCAGAATGCCGTTGCTGCAATGGTCCCCAGTTCAGAAGCATTCAGGTTAAATTCAGTCCCGAGCTTACCGAGTATTCCGGCCCGTATACCAAATGATAGAGAAGTGACTAACAAAGCCAGACAGCTGGCTGTAAATAACTGTTTGCGCGGAATGGCGTTGGAAGTCATAGCAATCGTTTTTATTTGAATCGTCAGGAATCCTTTGATCAGAAAGAAAAGTAAATGTAATTTTTTATTCCAGGAAATAAAAAACAAACCTGTGTACACATGTAAAAGACTCGGACTCAAGTGCAAATAGGAAGAATATCCGATCGTTGAAACAACATTTTTAGCATTCGCGACATCAGTTAGATCTCCTGCTTTCGATGGTAATTAGTTTGCAATTAAAAACTATTTTATAATCAGGCGACCCCGGGCATTCATTTTTTAAAATGCGAAACTGGCTACTGATCGCGCTGGAAGTTTTTTCTTTCCTGTTCCAAATCGGTTACGAATAAATGGTTTTTTGATAGCTGTGCACACTTATCTTTACAATCACTCAGGTACGCGGTTGTAAACATATAAACCCGGTACAAAGAAAAATATTAAAATCGCCTATATGAACAGAAAATTACGCATGGGTATGGTAGGTGGTGGTAAGGATGCTTTTATTGGTGCCGTTCATCGCATTGCAGCCCATATGGACGGACTGGTAGAAGTTTCCTGTGGCGCACTAAGCATAAACCCGGAAATAGCAATAGCCTCCGGAGAAATGTTATTTCTATCGCCTGATCGCACATACCTGAATTATGAGGAAATGATGGAAAAGGAAAGTAAACTTCCCGCGGATAAAAAAATTGATTTCGTTACCATCGTCACACCCAATTTTGCTCATTTTGCACCCGCTATGCTGGCGCTGGAAAAGGGATTCCATGTTGTAATTGAAAAACCGATTGCATTTACGCTCGACGAAGCAAAGAGATTAAAAAAGAAAGTGGAAGAAACTGGTCTGATTCTCTGCCTCACACATACTTATTCCGGATATCCGATGGTGAAGCAGGCGAGGCAGATGATAAAAAATAATGTACTCGGAAAAGTTCGCAAAATCTGGGTTGAGTATCCGCAGGGCTGGCTCAGCAAACTCACAGAACGGGAAGGCAACGCGCAAGCAGCCTGGAGAACAGATCCCAAACGTTCTGGCAAAAGTGGATGTATGGGTGATATCGGCACACATGCAGCCCACCTCGCAGAATATATCAGCGGACTGAGAATAACAAAAATCTGCGCCGACCTGAATATTGTCGTAGAGGGCCGGCCGCTGGATGACGATGGAAATGTATTACTCAAATTTGATAACGGTGCAAATGGGGTGCTCATGGCTTCACAGGTAGCTGCGGGAGAAGAAAACGCTTTGCGCATCAGAATCTACGGCGAAAAAGGCGGAATGGAATGGCAGCAGCAGGAACCCAATTCACTGATCGTAAGATGGCTGGATCAACCGACTCAGATTTTCCGGGCGGGTGTGGGATATAAGGAGCCACTCTCAACCTACGCAACGCATAATCTCCGTGTACCGGGCGGGCATCCGGAAGGATACCTGGAAGCATTCGCAAACATCTACCACAATTTCGCGCAAACGCTGACTGCACGTATTGATGGAACACAAGCTTCTCCCGAAAGCCTTGATTTTCCCGGAGTAGACGATGGCATCCGCGGAATGGCGTTTATTGACAGCGTGGTGGCCTCCTCCCAGTCAAAAGAAAAGTGGTATGAGCACAACGTGCAAGTCTGAGAGTCTGAGAGTATGGGAGTATGAGAGTGGTATTTTCATTTAATAACTAACCGCCAACCGTCAACCGTCAACCGTCAACCGCCAACCGTCAACCGTCAACTATAAATAAATGAGAACAATCAAAGGTCCCGGAATATTCTTAGCACAATTTCTCGGTGACGAAGCACCATTCAATACACTGGAATCCATTTGTAAATGGGCCAAATCGCTGGGATATATTGGCGTACAGATTCCGACATGGGATGCCCGTTGCATTGATTTGAAAAAAGCAGCAGAAAGTAAAACATATGCAGATGAAATAAAAGGCATCGTACAATCCACGGGTCTGGAAATAACTGAATTGTCCACCCACTTACAAGGTCAGCTCGTGGCGGTTCACCCGGCTTATGATGAACTCTTCGACGGGTTTGCACCGGAAGCCTACAGGAAAAATCCTAAGGCAAGACAGATCTGGGCTGTGCAACAATTAAAATACGCAGCTATTGCTTCAAAAAACCTGGGACTCAATGCCCACGCCAGTTTCAGCGGTGCCCTGCTCTGGCCTACTTTTTATCCATGGCCACAGAGACCCTCCGGACTGGTCGATACAGGATTTAAGGAACTCGGGAAAAGATGGAAACCTATCCTCGACGTTTTTGATGAAAGCGGCGTAGACCTCTGCTATGAAATTCATCCCGGAGAAGATTTACACGACGGATTAACCTATGAAAGATTCCTGAAAGAAGTAAACAATCACCCGCGCGCATGCCTTCTGTATGATCCTTCACATTTTGTACTTCAACAATTGGATTACCTGAGTTATATAGACTACTATCATGAACGCATCCGCGCATTCCATGTGAAAGATGCGGAATTCAATCCCACAGGTAAACAAGGCGTGTATGGTGGTTATCAGCCGTGGATCGACCGGGCCGGCAGGTTCCGTTCACTCGGCGACGGACAAGTGGATTTCAAATCCATTTTTAGTAAACTAACACAATATGATTTTGCGGGATGGGCCGTGCTTGAATGGGAATGTTGTATCAAACATCCGGAAGACGGAGCAAAAGAAGGATCTGTTTTTATAAAGAACCATATCATCCGTGTCACAGAAAAAGCTTTTGATGATTTTGCAGGAACAGGATCTGATGAAGCTTTCAACCGCTCGGTGCTCGGCATAAAATAGCATTAGCTATTCCGGTATTTTTTACGAAATTTATCATCTCACTTCAACAATGCAACAATGAAAAAAACGATTCTCTTTTTGCTGATTTGTTCAGGCGTTATCCTGGCATGTAATTCCGGCGGTTCAGCCGCAAAATCAGATTCCGCTGCCGCTGCTCCGGCAGCCCCGGCTGCTGCTGATTCGAAAGGTCTCGAACTGATCGGAGCCAGCGACTGCACTACCTGCCATCGCCTCCATAAAGAAGCTGCCGGTGCGTCCATCGGACCCTCTTATAGTGAAGTAGCAGCCAAATATTCTCCTGCTGCGGATACGACAGTAGACAGATTGGTTCATAAAATCATCGCCGGCGGAAACGGCGTCTGGGGAACTGTTCCCATGACACCGCATCCTGCACTGGCGCCCGCCGACGTGAAGGATATGGTCACTTATATACTTTCTTTAAAAAATTAATATATATGAAAATAATAGGTATCACCTTCATCATGCTGATGGTGTCAGTTGTTGCCGTTCGTTCACAGACTTACAACCAACTATCGGAAGCGGAAAAAAAAGATGGCTGGAAACTATTATTTGATGGCAGGAGTACGGATGGCTGGCATACTTATAATAAAAAGACATTTGGGCCCGCCTGGAAAGTGATAGATGGCACATTATTTTGCGACAGCACAGTGAAAATACCCAGGGGAGAAGAAGGAGATATTTGTACAGAGAAAGAATATGAAAATTTCGATCTGAAATATTCCTGGAAAATTGCAAAAAATGGGAATAGCGGTGTCATGTTTCTCGTACAGGAATCAAAAAAATACGACGCCCCTTATTTTACGGGCCCTGAAATGCAGGTACTGGATAATGAAGGACATCCGGACGGAAAAATTCATAAACATCGCGCGGGAGATTTGTACGACCTGATCGCTTCGTCCAGTGAACCAGTACGTGCTGTCGGCGAATGGAATGATGCCGAAATAAAACTGGATCACGGAAAACTGGATCTCTATCTGAATGGTGTAAACGTTGTATCAACAATAATGTGGGACGCCAACTGGGATGCACTGGTGAAAGGCAGTAAATTCAACCAATGGCCCTCCTTTGCGAAATCCAGGTCCGGTCATATCGACCTGCAGGATCATCAATGCGATGTCTGGTTCCGGGACATTAAACTGAAGACACTTTAACTTAAACACAAGTCTGGAAGACTGAAAGACTGGAAGACTGAAAGTACAGATACAAGTAAATCACTAATACTTCCAGACTTCCAGTCTTCCGATGCATTCATGCGTTCAATCGGCTTATAAGCCGATTGAACGCATGAATGCATCGGAGTTTGGTTCTCTTCCCAGGAAATGTCGCAACAGTTCTATCTCCTGCTGACTGCCTGCCACTTCTAAAATTTCTTTGCGGTAACGTTCTCCGGTTGAAGGATCCATCACACCATTTTTTTCAAATACAGAAAAAATGTCCTGGGCAAATACGCGTGACCAGAGATACCCATAATAATTCGCCCCATAACCATTCAGGTGTGTAAACGCAGCAATCATATGCGTTCCATCGGGAAAAGGAATTTGCCTGATCTTGTATAATGATTTTGTAACTGCCGTCAGATCCATACCCCGAATACTGTCGTATTTATCTTCAAACGTAAAATCAATCATGCCGTAATAAACCTGGGTTGAATAATCCAGCCCGTCCATCACATGTTCAGACTCTTTCAACTTATTGTAAAGAGTCTCGGGTAATACCGCACCTGTTTTATAGTTTTTGGCGAATAACTTCAGACTTGCATATTGCCAGCAAAAATTTTCCAGAAACTGTGAAGGCGCTTCCACAAAGTCGGCTTTCAAACTGGCAGGCTGTGTAATCAATTCCGAACGAACCACCATATTGGCAACCAGGTGACCAAATTCGTGAAACAAAATAATCACATCCTGATGACTTATTAGTGTCGGTTCACCGGCAGTTGCTTCCGGAAAATTACAAAGCAACGCCGCAACGGGTAATATCTCATTTGAAACCGTCGGGTTGGCCTCACTGATTGCAAAGCAGGCGAAATGGGTATACTTGTTTTGCCGTGGGTATAGATCGAAATAAAAACTGCCGACTTTTTTATTTCCGACATACATTTCAAAGGTCCTCACTTTACTATACCATACAGGTAATCCAAACGTTTCCTTTACAGTGATACCAAACAGCCGGTGGTATGTTTCGAACATACCACGTATGGTCTGATTCATTTCGAAATATTCTTTTACCTCATCGGTGTTCAGTTTGTATTTTGTGTCCAACAGAATATTCTTGTAATATTCCACATCCCATGCAAAAATAGTATCCGGTAATTCAGGATGCATCTGATGTTTGATACTGCGGATTGAAGCCAGGTCCGATGTTACTTTCGGGGCCAGTTTTTCTGCCAGTCCATATTCAAAATTCCATACTGCCTGAGGAACACCCGCCATTTTATCGGTTAATTTATAAGCTGCATAGCTACCGTATCCCAATTTCATGGCATATTGTTTACGATAGTATAACAAACTGTCCAGTACGGAAATATTTTTCGGATATGCCCGGTTGTTATATTTATAGTACATCTGCCGGCGGGTAGCATCGGAAATTGCGTACTTGGCGATGTCCACCTGATTCGGCGTATTAATATATAGTATGTAGTCTCCGTTCGGCCGCTTCCATTTTAGTTTCAGATTATCCGGAACTCCCTGCAGATCATTTTCGGAAAACTGAATGCTGTCCCGGCTGGTTCCGATATTCCGGTCAAATTCTATCCCAAGTATGGTTATCCTGTCTTTTATCACCTGGAGTTCCTTACGGCCGGCACCGTCTAGCTTCATTCCGTTATTTTCCAAGTACTGGATTTGCTCCTGAATAAATTTTTTCTGATTCGGTTTCAGGGAAGATCCGGATTGAAGATCATACTCTTTAATTGTTTTATATAGTGGCTCATTCAGAGAAAGGGCCGTTTGATAATCGGTGAGAGCCTGATCTCCCTGTTCTGCCGCATTTCTTGTACTGTCAGTAGGGTTTGAATTAGAAATCAGCTGCATCTTCATATCGAGGTCATAAATATCATAAAACAGGAGATCCAGTGCAACCAGTGTGCTTCCCGGTCCGGTTCCCGGCTTCACTGCCTCAATAATATTTTTTACCCGTTTGTCAGAAACTTGGATAACCTGCTCGATTGCATTTCTGATTACGTCCGCATTAACTTTATCCCATGAGATGGGTTTATTGGAATGTACTAAAAGAGGATTTTCCGTAACGGGAGGTTGACTATATACCGGCGTTTTTAATACACAAAATATGACCGGTATTAAATATTTTAAGAATCGCATAATATCAATTTGCGCCGAAGCTATAAAATCTCCCCGGATCTTCTTTTCCACTCATAACAAAAAAGCCCCCTTCATCAAC
>JABDFX010000039.1 GCA_013286315.1 Bacteroidota bacterium
TTGTCCATTTTAATCATCCAGAATTTTAAAAATTCATTATACCAGTCTTATGCAAAATTCCTGAAAGATTCTTCCGTACTAAAACAGGGTAAGTTCTTGTGTCGCCTGGGTTTTCCGTTCCCGGAGTTTTCAAATTTCCAATACAACGCAGAAAAGGATGATATCGAATGGACTCAAACCGGCATATCTGATTCGCCCAGGTTCCCTCTGGAAGGGATGCTGACCAGACATATTCAGGGAGATAAAGAAATTGCAGGTATCGAATTGAGCACACCCGGACTAAGGGGTCAAAGCGGCGGTCCCCTGTTTGACAAAGAGGGCACCGTTTGCGGAATGCAATCCAGTACGAATCACCTGCATCTGGGCTTCGACATGAAAAATTTCTAATACAATTTAAATGGCGTGAAGATTAAAGTGACCAATCAACCCTTCCTGCATGTCGGTCATTGTATCCACGTGGATATTATAAAAAAATTTCTACAGGAAAACAAAATCAAATTTTACGAAAAAGAATAATTTTTTTAACCAGCCGAAGAGTTATTCATTGGCTAACGAATTGTAATATTTACCAACCAGTGGCTAAAACAAGGATCCCTGCGCGTTCACTTATGAAACGAAATACAATCCAGGTTCCGGTCCTGACGGTATCCCAACTCCTACACTCTTATACTCCTATACTCTTATACTAATCTAACTTCTCCAAGTCTCTTTCCATTTTCTTCACAGTCTCTTTTACCTTGATGATATTCTCCCTGATCTCCTCTTTGAATGTCGCATTGTCGGTTAACACGCGGCCGGTACGATATGGTGTCTCTTCATCTATATATTCCTGTTCGGAAACATTGGGACGATAAGCCAATTCCTGACCCACATAAACAACCCCATGAGTCCGCACAAAAACCGATCGTATGGCATTTTCGGTATCGATGCTGATTTTCCCCTTTTCATAAGAAGGAAGAGACGCCAGATGTCCAACCGTAAGAGCCGGAATGATCACAAGATTCTCCTTACGGTCAATTTCGGCAAGACCAATAGGCACAATCACGCTCCTGGAAATCAGATTCAATGGCTTGCCATTGATATCCACGACCATGTATATGACCCGATGGGATGTCTCGTCGAATATCAACTCGGATACGCGCCCCACCAATTGATTTTCACTGGCAACAACCGACCAGTTCCTGATGTCTGTTTCGCCGTCTACAATTTCAAATCCACTTTCATCCAGGGCTACGAGATGGTTATTATAGATTGTTTTATTGTTAGACATCATTGATTGTTTTAGTTTTAGAAAAATCTGTCTTTGTTTGACTGGTCGGTTTCCCTTTTATGACCTGGGCCTGATGATCAAAGCGACCGTAAATAAATAATCCGGCCAGAAATAATATTATTACGATGATGATCAGCCATAACCACAGATGGCTGTTTCGTTTGCGTTGTACATGTAACTCTGCCATGACTTTTATTTACCTTGCATATATCCCAAACCATGCCGCTGTCGTTTACAACGCCGTTTCTTCCCTGTTCCTTTTGATTATTAAGCTGATAGCTCATCCGGCATTATAAAAAACCGGACATGTAGAATTTTTGCCGTGGCATAATTTATACAGTGTATAATTGTAGACATATCATTCTGAAGAATGACGCTTGTAAATGATAAACAAAAACGCGCTCAGATCACAGTTCGCATACTGCTGGGGTGTTTTCTGATCTTCGCGGGAATCAGTCACCTGACATTCTCGAGAACGGAATTTTTAGCACAGGTTCCAATCTGGGTGCCGATGAAACCGGACTTGGTCGTCATTTTATCCGGAATTGTTGAGATATTGCTTGGTGCTTCCCTTGTATTATTGGGCAAACAACGAATTCAGATGGGATGGATCGTCGCGGTTTTTTTTGTATTGGTTTTTCCGGGCAACATTGCCCAATTGGTTGAGCACAGGAACGCTTTCGGGTTAAATACCGATATCAAACGATGGCTTCGATTGCCGTTTCAGCCAATGCTGGTTTTTCTGGTTTTATGGTCCACCGGCGCCTGGCAAAGAATCTTTAATAAATGACTCAGGATAACTAAGGAACCCAGAAATTGTGTGATAAAATAATCAGGTTCAGCATTTTTATGCTGTTGTCGAAGTAATCAAAATCTTTCAGTTTAAAATGGATCGTATAGTCCCATAGTTTATTCAGCCATTCCTGATTTTTTTCGTTTACCATGGCCGATATTGCGAAAGATGAAATAAAACTTAACGCTTCAAAATTCCTGCTCTTCAGGTCTTCTCCACCCAATGTGTATCCGGCTGAAATATTATCCGGATTGCCAGCCGTTGTTTCACGTATCCATTTATTGATTGGTTCCAGAAATAGTTTTGAACGCCTGTCCCCGGTTACAATGTAATCCGTAGCGATCCGCCAGGGTACCCTGCTGGCATTATAATTATAAATACCGTCATACTTACTTTCCAGATAGTGTTTTTTTGCAGGCCCTGGATTTTTGTTAACCGCCTGAATAAAATCAGGAACCAGTCCGGCATCCGGACTATACTTCTGTTGTACATAGCTGAATATCTTATAACAACTGTCAATGGTTTTTAGCCAGTCCTTTTTATTTGTTGCCTTATAGAAAGAACGAAATTCGGAAGGAATAAAGTCTGAAGAACGCATGTCAAAATAGTCCCTGCTGTCTGATTCTATGGAATTACTCTCTAAAACGGAATATGTCTTTCCATTGATTTCCTGTTCCAGCACGGCACCGATGATAGATTTCGCTTTCAGTGTATAATTTATATTTCCATGACCGGACCACTGTGCGTCGGCCAATAGCAGGGAATAGGCGATGTCAATATCGCCATCACTCGCGGAGCTCTCTTCATCATGACCGCAAGCACTACGCTGGGCCCAGGACATCAGCACCTTACTTCTTTTGCTGGGATGTTCCAGATAGTATTTTAATAATCCGTCAAATGTTGACTGAGATAAAGAATCGGCGCCTGCCATCAGGGCAACGATGATCATGCCGTATCCCTGACCTTCGGAAACACATTCATGATTTTTGCCGGAATTTTCAGACCACACATAATATGAATCCGAACATTGGCTTTTCCTGATATATCGGTTTTTCCATTGGAAGTAAAAAGACCTGACACTGTCATCCATTTCCCTGGAAGAAATATGATTGGGTGTTATGACTCCGCTAAAATAACCGGCGTGTTGGGGAAAGGGTCGATGAATATGTTGTGCATATGCATTAGAGAGATGCATTAAAAGAAATATGGAAAAGATGATCTTGATTTTACTTCCTTTCTGCAAAGTTGCCATTTAATTATTCGAAAACGGCCGTCATTCTACCGGCGGCTAAGCGATGGGTTCAGGCCTGCTCACAATTTACTAATTTATTTAGCTTCATGTTTGCTATCTTTTTTTGCACGTACTTTCGGCATTTGTTTCACTTCAAAAAATAATTTTTCTAATGGCAAATCAGTTTATAAAAGTAGAAATGCAGGGTATCCCTGTTCTGATCAACAAGTCGCATATAATTGTTGCAAAGTTCGGCAACAAGTCGGTAACGCGGATTCAGTTAACCAGCGGCGAAACCATTGAGGTCACACATACGCCGCAATTATTTAAAGAGATGCAAAGTTGAAGAGACGGGGTTCTATAAAATGAAAAAACCGCTAGTGTTGGTAGCGGTCATTCAAAAAACAGGATTTTAATTGTCTTTCGTTAGGATTGGATGGTTTCTTTCGGACTGGATCGGTTATTTCTTTCGGATTGGATATATCAAATATAGATTCGTTTGGCCATTCCCGATAGCGCGGGAACACTCGATTTTTATCGTAAACTTACGAAGCTGTAGTTTATATGAATTTCATAAAACGTTAAAAATCAGCAACTTTGCAAACAAGTTCATCGCTGTTTTGTTGATTGGAATTCTGACGAGCCGATGATTGTGAGTTTAGCCAGTGTAAAAGCACGTATAGCCATTACCAGGTAAAACCGACAGTTAAACAGATCGCCGGATTTCAATTGTATAGCTTTCATCTGTTTATAAAATGGCATGCGGTTCGCTGAAAAATGTTAAACGCCGCCGATATGAAAAGGTTAAAACAAATTTCCGGCATTTTCTTATTTCTATTGTCATACACTGGCAAAGCCCAGACTACCCATTATAACCTCGTTCAAAAATTACGCGACGGTCAAATGATTGCACCGAAAATCGCTCGAAACCTTACGGTTCGGATAACAGATAGTACTGACCGGCCAGCAGTTAGTTTACAGGGCAATGCCTGGCTGAAGGATGTGACCTTTACCAATGGCCGGATAGAAATCGATCTGCGGGGGAAAAATATTCCCGGGCAAAGTTTTATTGGCGTGGCGTTTAGCGCTCAAAATGATAGTGACTATGAATGTCTTTATTTCAGACCATTTAATTTTGAAAGTTCAGACAGTCTCCATCGAAAACATATGGTTCAATACATGAGCCTCCCTGGCCATGAATGGAATATACTCAGAGAGACTCATCCGCTTGTTTTTGAAAATACGATTTTTCCTGCACCGGATCCCACGCGATGGTTTCATGCAACCATTATCGCTGATTCCGACAGCATACGGGTATATGTAAACGCTGCTGCAGAACCATGCCTCCGGGTAAAAAGATTCAAAAATCATAACGGTGAAAAATTCGGCCTTTGGTGCAGCGACCTGTCCGGAGATTTTGCGAACCTGGTAATTACGAAAAACGAATAAAGGTCACCCATTTTCTTCGGTCGATTTCTCCAGCTCCTTCAGGATTCTGGCCACATCTTCTTCGGTGCTGGTAAGTTTCGCTTTGCAGATCTTAATCAGAATAGCGGCCCTCTTTACTTTTTCAGAAAGCTCATCAACAGATATCTCGCCCTGTTCAATCTCTAAAACGATTTCCTGCAATTCTTCAAAGGCTTCTGTGTAATTTGGCTCCTTACTCATGGCTTTCCGGTTTATTGGTTGACTGAACAATGCTCGTAATATTTCCCTCGAAAATAGTCGTGTTTATTGTATCACCTGGTTGAACATCTTCAAGACTCCTTATTGCCTTTCCGTACATCAGGGTAATACTGTATCCGCGCCGCAGAACATTTTCAGGGCTCATATTGTTTATCTGTTTGCGGATATGCTCGAGCTCCATGCCCCTGCTTTTTAATAAAATATTTGTCGCACCGGAAATCCGGTTCTGAAATTGGGTCAGATCTGCTTTCTCATGTCTGAAAAGGAATACTGATTGCTGCAACAATGACTGGGTTTGTATTTTCATATCATTCCTCCTGCGCTGAAGCATATTTATTGTAACGGAACGAAACAATTTTACTTCTGAACTGAATCTTGTTTTTTGTTCGCTGATCAGGCGAAGCGATTTATCTATAATGGTTTTATTTGCGGCCTCTACCGGTTCACGAAAATCGTGAAATTTCTGCAATAGCCATTCAGCCAGTTTGGTCGGTGTGATCGCGTTCGAATAAGAAATCATCTCACAGACCGTTTCATTGGTGGAATGACCAATTCCGGTAAGTACCGGTAGTGGAAACTCGGCGATCGCTCTGGCCAGGCGGTAATCATTATAGCAGGACAGGCCAATATCATCACCGCCGCCTCTTACGATCGCTACCAGATCAAAATGGTCTTTTACTTTCCTGATACGGTTTAACTGAGCCATCATCGATGCGACAGCTTTTTCGCCCTGCAGCAGGGAAGGAAACAACAGGTGAAAGAACCGATAACCGTGCGCATTAGAATGGATGATTTTTATAAAGTCTGCATAGCCCTTGCTGGTTTCCACCGATATGACAGCCATCCGCTGGGGCAGCAATGCCAGGCGGAGCTCCCTGTTTTTATCGTAGAGATTTTCATTTTTCAATCTTTGTATCGTTTCCTGTTTTTCCCTTTCCAGATCGCCCATGGTAAACGACGGGTCAATATCCATAATCCGCAGGGCAAGTCCATGCGTCGGCTCAAAGGAAATCGTAGCCAGAAAAAGTATTTTTACACCATCCTTCAGCGGTTCTTGAAGCACACGCTGAAATTCCCTGTTGATTATTATAAAATCATCCTTCCAGATCGTACCCTTCATCTGCGCAAGCACCCTCCCCTCCTGCTTTTCAACCAGCTCGGGAAAACAATGACCGGATTGTTTATAATAATTCAATTTATTCAATTCAGCCTTGATCCATACAGGGGTCTTATATCGTTCTGCGATTGTTTTCTGGATACTGCGTGTCACATCCAGCAGTGTGAATACGGGTTTATTATTATACGTTTCAGGCATTGCATTTTTAATATTCGGTAAATTTAATCAATGGAAAACAGTTTGAAACGTTTTACGGATGCGCAGGAAAATTCTTATCGAATGGCGCTTTCAGAAATTCAGCAGGGCAGAAAACAAAGCCACTGGATGTGGTTTATTTTTCCACAGATCGCGGGACTTGGTTTTAGTGAAACATCGCGGTATTATGCTATAAAAGATCTGCAGGAAGCGGATGAATTTTTAAAACACCCGGTTTTGGGATCCCGGCTGATAAATATATCCCGCGAATTGCTGAAACTGAATACATCTGATGCACACAGGGTATTTGGAAATCCGGATGACCTCAAGCTAAAATCCTCCATGACCTTATTCTCCATGCTGCCAGGCACAGATCCGGTCTTTCAATATGTGCTGGAAAAGTTTTTCAACGGCGAGAAGGATTCTAAAACATTACAAATCATTTCTTAGAAGTCAGCTGGTTTACTAACGCATATTTTTGAATATATTACTTGTGACAAAAAAATTCAGATCCTTTTCAGCTTCTAATTTTCATTCTATCTGTGACCGGCTCGCAGGGAAAGACAGAGACCTGGCGACTGTCATTGAGCAGTTCGGATATCCTCCGATGTGGACAAGGCCAAATAGTTTTGAAACCCTCGTACATTTTATTTTGGAACAACAGGTCTCACTGGCGTCGGCCCTCGCAGCCCTCGAAAAGCTTCGTGAAAGAATCCTGTTGATAACACCTGAACGACTATTGCAAATAAATGACGGAGAACTCCGGGACTGTTATTTCAGCCGTCAGAAAATCATATATGTGAAATCCCTGGCAAAAGCGCTCATGGATAAACAGATCGATCTGAAAGAAATGGAAACTTTGTCTGACGCACAGGTTCGTGAAAAATTAATAACATTAAAAGGGATTGGTAGCTGGACCATTGACGTATATCTCATGTTTGTATTACAGCATACGGATATATTTCCTGTCGGGGACCTGGCCGTCAGGAATGCCACTATTGCAGTAAAGGGTCTTGCAAAAGATTTTTCGAAGGAAGAGATCCTGGATATAGCTGAAATCTGGAAACCATATCGTACCGTCGCAGCGATGATACTTTGGCATTACTACCTGAAGACGCATGCATCAAAGCCTGGAAAAAATAAAATCAACGCGCCGGTATAAATCCTCCGCCAACAGTGACGTATCAAAAACGGAAACGTTTATTTTATCTCCAGTATTTTAACTTTACCAATCGAATTGGCAAAAGAGGAAAATTTGCTGATCATTGCATTTTCACTTGATATATACCCGCCCGGAGAGCGCTTCTTGGGCTTTGATTTTTTATTGACTTTACTTTTGAAATACAATTGCAGCTTATTGGGAACACGATTTTTTAATTTATTAAAATCTTCACTGTCTATTAAAAACCGGTATAGTCTGCCTCCAAATTCATGTCCACCTACAGTCACCTGATCCTCCATGCTTTCATAGCTCGCAGATTTTAAAACTGAATCCTTATCCGACATCAGTAAAACCCTTACACTCATATCATTATTTGCAAGATCCTCATAACTTTTATTTCCGATGCCGATTGGAAAAGAAAGTTCCAAAATATGTTCCGGTTTTTTTTCATTTGTCAGAATGATGCCAACAGAGCCATAAATGCCATCATCGATCATCGTCAGGGGAAAATATAATATGGTTACTCCGTCCTTCCCCCCGCTCTTATCATCCGATCCGTGCTCATATTCAAATAAATCTTCGGATACATATGTAACATTCCATTTATTATAATATGTTTTTGTAACAATGTGCTCTTTATTATCCTGACCAATGAGAGGTCCGGATAATATGACTGATAAAATACAGAGACATAATAATTTCATAATAAATACCGCTATCCATTTCCTGTCGCAAACTTGACTTGGTTTGCGATATAAGCAGCTACTAAAATTACGATCATTCCGAAGATTTGAATGAAACTGATTCTTTCATCGGCAATTAAATATCCGAGCAGGACGGCAATAACCGGATTGACATAAGCATAAGTACCTACAACAGCAGCGGGCCGCCGAGCGAGCAGCCAGTATAATGCGATCAGCGCAATGATGGATCCGGCAATAGCCAGATACAACACGGCGACCCAGGCATTCAAGGGTACAGACCGATAACTAAAATTTTGCCATTCACCCGCAATTGCCGAAATAATCAGGCAACAGATCATTCCTCCGACGAGTTGCCAGCCCACGTTTGCGTATAAGGACCCCGTTTTGTTATGGTATTTATAGTATAATGAACCGGCAGCCCAGCAAAAACAGGCTGCTACAGTAATGGCTGACGCCAACACAGTGATGAAGCCTGTATGTGATTCAGAAGCGGGTGCCGGACTGATAAACAAAATCGCGATTCCTACAATGCCCAGGCCAATACTTAGGATTGTCAATTTACTTTTTCTGTAATTAGCCCAGTTTCTTTTGTCCGTAACGATATAACATATCGGTAATAAAGAATTAAACACAGCTGTCAGTCCGGATGAAATATATTTTTCAGCCCAAAAAGCGGTGGCTTGTCCAAAAGTCATAATAAAAGCACCCAGTACAATATTTTGAAGGATGTTCGTTGAAAAAATAGATTCGCGTTTGACCATGCAGAACATTAACAACAAACCACCTGCGATTAAATAGCGCAGAGAAGCCATAATGTAGGGTGGTATAAATTCGATTCCGATTTTAATAGCCAGGTAGGTGGTACCCCAGATAATATAAATCGCTGCAAAAGCCAGCCAAAGACGGAGATCTCTTTTCAAATGTTGGTTTTAGTCAGCCAAAACTAACAGAATTCCCCTATGCTTCAGCAAGTACCCCAAAAAATCACCATTCGATTAATGTTAATGTCTGCTATCGTCTCATAACAAAAAATGAGACCAGTATGACATGAAGAGGAAAAATTATACTCTATTTGTAAAATAATTTAGTGAAAAACAAAAGATGGAAACGATCAGACATTTGTTCCAGGAACTGTATAAGAACTTCAATAACCGGCAAATCGATTTGGTTATTTCCCAAATGACAACAGATGTAAAATGGGCTAATGGGATGGACGGAGGTTATGTATATGGTCATGAAGGGGTAAGGGAATACTGGACCCGGCAGTTTAAAATTGTAAAGTCAAAGGTCACTCCATTAAAGATCAACATTGAAAATGAAACTGTAAAAATAAAAGTACATCAGGTTGTTCATGATGTACAGGGGAAACTGCTGGCCGATGAATGGGTCGATCATTATTTTTATCTGACAAATGGTAAAATTTCGGAATTTAAAATTCATCCGGTATAGAAAGATTCTTATCAATACTGGTCTCATTTTTTAACAATTGCCAGGTTTGCTCAATTTGCCTTGAAACAAAATAATGATTGTATAAGAAGTCAGGACTATAGTTTCAGGGTCAGGATAAAAAATTATCCATTCAATTTATCTTCTGTAGTTCGGACCGTTTCGTTCAAATAAAATGGTGATTTGGGATAACTGCCAGTAAATAAGGTTGTTATGAATAAGATTTGAAATAAAACTGTGCGGCTTCGACATCCATCATACGGACTTTCACAACATTGTGTTGGGGGGAGCACGGAAACTCAATAAAGATCCAATTCCACCGTAATACTTAGAAGTTTTTGACGTTATATATAAAATCCTTCCGATGAAAACGCTATTTCTATTGTTGATTTTTTGCAAATCAGCCCTTTCGTTTGCCCAGATTACCAAGCCGGTTTATAAGGTTGTTCCAGTCATAACCAGCCATTCGTTTTTCTTAAAAGGAGGTTCCCGGGCGATAATTGGCAACAGTTCAAGGCAGGTATTGCCAATCGAACTGCCTGCTAACACCGTTGAGTGGTATTATACAGTTACAACCACCACGAACAGGAAACAGTGTTTGAATAGCGATTTAACAGGGCAACTGGATAAGTTACTGATCCGCGATCTTGGAATCACTTCAAATGCTTTTGGAACAATTAGTGTTCCGGGTGGATCTGGTTTATGTGATGTTTATGTGATGACTAATCCAAACGAAGTAAACAAGTATGTCAATAAACGACCCGCAGTCAGTTTCCTTATGAATGACTCCAGGCAAAATTATATTTCAGGGGTAATTCAGGTAAAAGATTTCCTCTACGGATCCTGTTTCCTGGTCCTGAGAAATCCAAGTGCCTCTCAGGGGCTCAATGTCACTGTCGAAGTAACAGCCATTGTTTCATCAACAGCGGGCAATAGCAGTACGGCCATGCAATAAACAAGTCGCAGATATTCTAATTGTAGATATCATAATTGCTTTCATAAAAATCCTGCTTCCTGGCATTTCGCTCATTAACCTGATGCAATTCATTTTTGTACACAAGTATAAACATGGTGTAAATAAGGGCGAACCACCCGATGGCGACAAAAAAACTCCCCAGAACATCGGTCGCATAATGAACATGCAGATAAATGCGACTGAGTCCGATTATTATACCAAAGACAGCGCTGATTAAATATAAAAAGTATTTATGCAACCGGCCGGACTTCAATTTCCAAACGAGAAAAATAACCAGGCAGCAAAAAATGAAACCTCCCAATGAATGCCCGCTTGGGAAACTATAACCTCCTGCTCCAACCATTTTATGCAGGGGACGGGGTCTTTGAAATAGCTCCTTTAAGACCAGACCCAAAAGAAGACTGGAAACTGACAGGGTAAAAACAAATATCGCATAGGTCTTACGACCTTTTGACGCCAGGGAATAAATAATAAAGAAATAGGCGGGCAACAGGAAAAGTCCGGAGCCAAAATATGAAACAAAAACAGCCACCTTTGTATTCGCATCCGTTATCCACGATTTCATATAGTAAAAGGAAAGGCTGTCAATCACGTTTTCCTTTTCCGGAATAACGAAATGGATCAAAATATAAAACAAACCGCCGGCGGTTATAAAAAAAATCAGGGCAGCAAAGAACTCTATATAGATTTCACTTAAATCATCAGTCCAGCGAGTGAAAAGTTTTTTCGCGCTTTGCAACCAGTTATAATTGTTCTTCATGATCTAGAATACAAGGATGCTCTATATCATAACAGGGTTGGGTGAACAGATTTTATTAAAATAAATAAACGATACCGGCGCCAATTCCGAAATTATATGGATAGGCCGACAGGCTGCTGCTGTTCATGTTGATGGGACCCAACGTGTTTTTAAAAGACGAAATCAGGCTGACAACCATTTTTGAGGTTAAGGGGTATTGAATTTCAGTTTTTATCAATAGCCCGAGATTTATTTTTTTCAATCCCCTCAACGGAATCTCTGATTCGTTTTGCTTATAATTTGCTCCGTAAATATCCGTTTCAAGGGTCGCATGCGTAAGTACATTAAATGTCATACCCATCCCCGCCAGCAATGTAAATCTGTGCATGGGAATCCGGTATGACAGAACGAGTGGGACCGTTATATAATGAAGTTCGCTGTGGGTCTTGGCAGTGGCCATACTGTCGCCTACCATGGGCACTATAAAGGGAGGGGAATGCAAAAAACTAAACCCGGATGCTGTATTTAATTTAAACGCGATATCACCTGACGCATTCATTACGGCATAGGATTGTGAAGAATCCATGATACTTCTCGACCAGGAATAACTGAATCCGGTCTGAAGCATCCATCTTTTATTTATTTTATAATTGAAATAAACGCCGACAGATGCTGAGAAGATATTTCTTTCTGCTTTTTCTATTTCCTTTCCGTTCGGTGCCGTTATATCGTTATCGGTAAAATTATAACCGGCAAATTCCTGTGAAAAATAAGGAGTAATTGAAAATTTATCCCTGAATTTTGGTTGTTGAAGCTTTATGATATGTTCACCAGCAAATGGATGGAGGGATAAAGGCCTGTTTACCGGAAACGTCATCGATTGAAAGACCTGGTCCTTTGTAATAACCGGAATAAAATCAGCACCCAATGAAACGGGTGAATGGATCATATTCAAAAAAACAAAGTTAGGATCTGTTATTTCGATTCCAATCCCTGGTATGAAATGGGGTTTCGCAGTATGGTTCGATTCAATGGAAACAAGTCCATTGGGAAAACTTTTTATCGGTTTGAGCGTTCGTTTTCCTGTTCCGGATTTTTTAATATTGACTGCTATAACGGATCTTTCTTGCAGAACCAGATGCACCCCATAATAGAGAAGCGATGAGCTCAGAAAAAAGGACAATAGCACCAAACCGCTAATTTTTTTCAACCCCCGTTTGCTTTTGTTGGCCAGCGCGATTTTATTTTCTTTGTCCAGTTCTTTTTCAATATTCTCCCAGACACGTCTCCCAGGCTCCTTTTTATGAAATTGGAGCATTTCACGGAATAAATTGTCCACATGATTCTGAAACGAATCTTTCATTTTTGCCTATTTCGCAATTTTAAATTCCTTTCTTATTTGTTTTTTAAGAATGGTTCTGGCATCAAACAGGTTCGATTTTGATGTGCCTTCTGAAATTTCCAATAACTGCGCGATCTCGCGGTGCTTCAAACCCTCGAAAACATATAAATTAAAAACGAGGCGACAGGCAGGAGGCAGCGACTGAATTAACCGGATTAGTTCTTTTTCCTGAAGTTGATTTAAAACACTTAAAACAGAGGGCAAATAATTTAGTTCCTCGGATATGGTGACCGTACTAAACCGGTCAGATTTACGCCGGTATTTTTGCAAGGCGCAGTTTATCATAATCTTACGAAGCCAGCCCTCAAATGTTCCGGTATTCTTGAATTGCTGAATACTTCTGTACATCTGTAAAAAGCCATCCTGTAGAACTTCTTCCGCTTCCTGCCGGTCTTTTGTATACCGCATGCATAACGCCATCATCGCTGGGCTGTAGACGGAATAGATTTCCTTCTGACAAGACCGATCTTTTGCCAGGCAACCTGCAATCAACCTTTTCAGATCAATGTTTCCTATATTCTGTCCTTTAAGGATCATAGATGCTTAAATCTATTGTTGGGTTGGGTTGACCTCGTTGCCAGCCCTTTTTTCAGGTAAAATCCTCTGTTTCCAGTTTGCAAAGATGGCTTTCAATTCAGGAGGAATTCTGTAGTTGGTCAGTCTGTTGGCATGATATTATGTTACAAGCAATGAAGAAAATAGACTCTTAAAACAACCATTATGAAGACAATCATCTCCGTCTGCATCATTTCTTCTATATTATTAATCTGCGGATGCAAAACAAATTCTATTACGGGCAGAAGCCAGCTCGATCTGGTACCTGAGTCTGAATTACAGACGATGGCGCTTACCGAGTATAAAGATTTCTTATCAAAAAACCTTGTTGCGCCGGCTACTGATCAGAATCAGGAAATGGTCCGCCGGGTCGGCAACAGAATAGCTACCGCAAATTACCAAATATTATAATGAACGTGGCGCCAGCGACCAGTTACAGGGCTATGCATGGGAATTCAATCTCGTTTCAAGTAAGGAAGTAAATGCCTGGTGCATGCCGGGAGGTAAAGTAGTTGTCTACTCAGGTTTGCTGCCCGTTACCCAAAACGAAACGGCACTGGCCATCGTACTTGGCCATGAAATCACACATGCGGTGGCCGGGCACGGGCGCGAACGTATGAGCCAGCAGATGCTTGCGCAAGGTATACAGGTTGCCGGAAATGTTGCATTGGGAAATAATCCGAAAACAGTATCGATATTTAACCGGGTATATGGACCCACTGCTCAGATCGGTGTCCTTCTTCCCTATTCGCGCTAGCAGGAAAGCGAAGCAGAGCACTATGGGTTAATTTTTGCCGCCATGGCAGCATATGATCCACAAGAGGCAATCCCATTCTGGAACCGTATGGCAGCATTGGGCGGACAAAAACTGCCGGAACTCCTGAGTGATCATCCGGCCGACGAACAAAGAATAGAAGACTTAAAAAAAGTAATGCCGGAGGCAATGAAATATTACGAAAGATCGAAACACTAAACACAAAAGTGGAGGTATGGAATAATAGTTTGGTGAGATTAGTTAGATGTACCCTTCCAGTCTTCCACACTTGTATTAATGTGTTTTTTCTGTTGAAGATTTGCCGAGCCCCTGGGCCAGATCATTGATACCGTCTGTGGTCTTATTTTGTAAATCACGTATGTTGCTCCTGATCTTTCTCAAAAGTTCAGACCCCATATCGGGAATCGCAATAGTGCAAATTGCTAAACCGGTCAGAATGATCCTGAAAACCTTTTTCATAGTTAACTAAGATAACGTTTTGGTGACATCGAAGGTGGTGAACTTCTTTTTTATTATCAACAACCTTTCCCCTGTTTTGAGGCTAAAAAAGAGCTGATTTTTGGGTAATTACAAGGCATTTCTGGGAAAATAAATCCCTGTTTCGATTATGGCAAGGTTTTCAGCTGACATGACCCCAGACATCCCACCATATATCCTTGATCCGTATTTTTTGCGAATTTCAAAATTTAGTTCTACGTTTGCTAAATATTTTAGTATTCATGAAAGAAGGCAAAGTCATCGTTCTGCAGAGTTCTAACCCCCCAATCGGCTACACCAGTGATCGGTTCGCGCATGGGTCGGGCGAATATTATTACAATTACTGTTGTTTATCCTGAATGATTTAGTTCTGTCAGTAGTTGAGCCCTGGTATGTTTATGCCGGGGTATTTATTTACAGTCGAGTAGACAAATAAAATCAACTGCGCCCTGCCTGTTCATCTACTTCGAAAACGCCAAAGACGTTATGATCCGGATCCAGAAAATATCCCTGCCAGCACCGTCCCGGTATTGCAAATTTGGGCATGGCGATCTGCCCGCCCTGCTGCATAATCAAATCCGCCGTCCGATCGAAATTTTCAACCTGAACCGAACACACAAAAGCATTGGTACCGTTGCCGTCAGGAGGCAGGGCCGCCGGTCGTTTCAGCAGACCACCATAGATGGTATTCGTTTCGATCCGATAATATTCATTGGGGACAAACTCTTCTTTGACGAAGGTCCATCCAAATATGGCTTTATAGAATGCCAGTTCCCTTGGAGGGTAGGATGACTGAATTTCAAAATATCCCACTGTATTCATATGGCTTATTTTTAAGAACTAAATTTACTCTTTAAGCCTAAAGCCTAAAACTAAATTGTTAATTTGTAAATTAAAAATGGACGTCTTCATCCAATTTATCATTCCTTATATTGGTTTTATCTCCAAATAGAAAACTCATTATCGTCAAATTCTGATATTTTTCTGTCCAACCGGCTGGCGAGCATAATAAATTAATTTATACAATTCTTTTTGGCTCGGTATTGTTGATTCTCGCATTCAGGCTCTTACAAGCCTAAAGCTTAACCACGATGCTGATACAACCCAAGAATATTTCCTGACAGATCTTTAAACCAGGCTGTAATTTCCGGAGCATCCAAACCCAACGGCCTCACGATCGTTCCTCCCCTCTCCATTATTTTCTTGATTGTTATTTCGATATCATCCACCATGATATGCAAGAGCATGCCGACCTCTGTGGTCGGTTTGCGATCCGTGCGCCAGGTACCGCTCACTTCATTCACGCCATCATCAAACGCGATGGATCCATCGTCTCGCCTGCGTACTTTCCAGTCAAAAACCGCCTGATAAAATGAACTGGATTCATCAATGTCGCGTGAAGGCAATTCCAGGTAACAGATCTTACCATTCCCATAATGTGGTTCTTCATTGTTTGTCATAGATCTTTTTTTTCCAGTTGAAAAATTTCCTCGACAGATTTACCAAATACCCGTGCAATTTTTAACGAAAGCAGGGTTGAAGGAATATATTTATTGCTTTCGATTGAATTGATTGTTTGTCTGGACACCCCCACCTTGTCAGCCAGTTCTGCCTGTGTCAATTTTTTTATCGCACGTTCTACATGTAGATTGTTTTTCATAGGCGGGTATCAGAATCATTTGACCTGGCTGATCGGTTTAACCGGTAGATCACCCATTGAAAACGCAGGATGAAAAATAGCAAGGGTAGCCAGATGTTCAGCATTAATATATGATTGGAATCATTGCCATAGGTAAATATCAAACTGAAGAGCAGGATCGCATAGTTCAGATAGATGGCCCATCGTAATGAGTCGAGCCGCAGCTGAATGATCTGTTCATCCTCCACACGCTCACGGGAAAAGGCAACGAGGAAAAGTCCGACCAGCACCATAAGCGTCGTGCCGATGAAAAAAAGATGTGGTGCTGAAAATAAAAAACCGGTTGAGCCGGATGATGATATGTGCTGGTCGTAGCCATTCGGATAGAAATGATCCCAAAGCAATTTAATCGGGATATGCACCAGGATCAGGCCAATACCCAAATAGCGGCTGCTATACGGAAACAGGTATTTTGCTTTCATTATGTCAAGTTTGCAATACTAAATGTAAAGAATACTTGACATATTATCCAAATATTTTTATAAGCGCCGATTTATGACATTTCAAAATCAGCCACGCTATTATAACCAACCGTGCAGCCATAACCAGCTTTTGAACCTTTTCCAGTTGTGAAGCTTAAGAAATGAATCGTATATCTGTATTCATCAACAAACATTTTGCTCTTTCTATTCGGTTGATGAATAAATAGCCGGATGACAAAATTGCACATTTTAATCCCGGCACTGTTTTTAGATTAAAAATCATGTTCATCTATTTTTTAATTAAAAACGAAAAACATGTACTACAATCAGTCATGGGCCGCAAAAGGCAATCAGCACGGGAACAAACATCTGTACGCCCGCACCATGCAGCGTGCAGCCGTGAACATTTACAAGACGGATAACAGTTATGAACTGCTGGTATTTGCTCCGGGGCGCATCAAAGAGCATTTTCATCTGGATATGAATGGAAATGAACTCACCGTTTCTTACAATCCACCGGAAGGATTTCCCCGTCCGGATTGGATATTGAGAGAATACAGTCGTGGGGGTTTTAAGAGAACTTTTACATTGAATGAAAGTATCAACACAGAAAACATTTCTGCTAAATATGCAGATGGTGTTCTCCAGGTCAGTCTTCCTGTCATAGAAGGAAAAGAAAACACGAGAAAGGAAATATTGATTTATTAAAGCCAAACGGTTAAAGCCTAAAGCCTAAGACTAAATTTGAAAATTTTAAAATTTTCTGAATTAACATTGGTTTTAGGCTTTGGGCTTAAGCTTTAGGCTACTCATGGGCACAACAATTGCCGCAGTAATGAAAATGAATAGCCATGTACAAATACGGAATCTTATTATTTGCCGCATTCGCAGCCAAAAGCTTATCGTGGAATAAGTCAGATTTCTCTGCTGTAAAGAATATAAGGTTTTCGAATGTTTCAGACACATCCGTGTGTGAAAAGGTCTTTGACGGAAAATATACCGATAGCAATCATATTACATTTATCAGTTTGGGCGGCGCTTCTCCGGGACAGAAAATAAGGATAATAATAAAAGGAAAGGACCGCGATAATTTTCCTTCACCACCAGAAAAATTATACACCGGGAAAACCGTTTGTGTCAAGGGACCGGTGGAGATGCAGGACGGCCAGCCATCAGTCGTTGTGAAAGATCCTGGACAGATTATCGTGCAGCAATAAACATGAATAAAAAGGTCTACCCTTTTTTAAAAGTTATTTCAACCTTTCGCGAGATTTTGCTATCAGGATGCAATGTCTCCATCACGAGAATGCCGGATTTTACAGTAACGGTACTTTGCACTGTAGCAGTTGCTTTTTGATCTGTCATGGTTAAAACATTTCCATCCATGGCCCATGTCCCGGAATAGGTACGCGATGCACCATCCCTGTTGCCTGAAGTAGTGGTATAAGTATGGTCCGATTTGAACTCGCTGATAACCGTTCCTACAGTAGACATATCCGTCACGATAAAAAGTTTGCCGTATTTTTTTGCTCCCTCATCTGTGAAGTATTGTTTCACCGTTACCTGGTACCATTTACCAACAATCGATTGCGCAAATGAACTCTTTGAAGAAATTAAAGAACCAATGAAAATAAAACCGATAAAAAGATTCTTGAAAACAGGTAATTGATTCATTTGGGAGTTTTAAACCTTCCGAAGCTACCCTTAATTCCGCGTTAGCTGAAACAATTCTTACCTCATGGCCAAACCTCCCGGGGTGATACAAAAAATATTGTTCTATACATTAACGCCTGTGGCGTGGGCATTCGGATACCGGGCCATATACAAAAAGTATCTAAATTGATTATTTTCTCTTCCTGAGAAATATCTCTTTAAAAAAGACAACCAGATAAGTCAAAATGATGAGTCCGACCACAGCAAGTATGGCGTAGGTCGGAGCGCTCAAATAATACCGGCTTATTATCCTGTATCCTATCAGTAATAAGACGACAACGATTCCCCTGGTTATCCATTTTGACCGGGACTTTTGCATTCATGAAATTACATATTAATCGACAGCTCATCCAACCGGTTTTCGCATGCTGTCAATAAACTGCAATGCTTCCTTTTCATGAGCCGGACCATTTGTGAAAGAGTCGAAAGTAAAAACGATTTTGCCCGACAGATCAACAACAAAAGTTTCTCTTCCGGTAATGAAGAATTTGCTTTTGACGCCGAACATTTTTAAAACTTTATTATCCGGATCACTTAGTAAAGTGAAGGGGAGTTTATGGTTCTGAATAAATTTTTTGTGGCTTTCAACGGTTCCCGAATTTATGCCAATGACCATCGCTCCTGCTTTTGTGAATTTATCGTACTGATCCCTGAATGAGCAGGCTTCCTTGGTACATCCACTGCTCTCATCCCTGGGATAAAAATATATAACCAGGATTTTCTTCCCCGTATAATCTGGGATATTGAACAGGCTGTCGTTTTGATCACGCAGAGAAAATAGCGGAATCATATCTCCTGCCTTCAGGTGTTTGCCCTGTGCCTTAGATATCTGGAACCAGCCGAAAATCAGGGCAGCCAATAGGATGTTTTTTTGCATGCGCAAATTTACAGATAATCAACAGGTCCATACCGCGACGCTATTGCGTTACAGATGGATCCGGCTGTTGACTCTTGGGTTGCTGATCATCCTTCTGAGTCTTGGGCCGTTGATGATAACTCACCACGAGATCGTGAATTTCCTGGTCACGTTGTTTCTTTAAACTGCGAACCTCCTGACGTTTTTGTTTATTGGTCAGGCTGTCGTCCTGCCGTACAGAATAAATCCGGTCCGCATAATCGGATCTGATATCTTCCTCTTCTCTTTGCAGCTTGCTGGGCCGGCTGTACATGTTCCCATAGGGATAATAGGCGCCATAGGGAAGTCCGTAGAATCCGTATGGACTATAGAATGGCGGATAGTAACCGACACCGAATCCAAAAGCCGGTTGGACGTACACGTTATGATAAACAGCAACAGTACGAACCTTCTGGGCCGACGCTGTAAAGCCGAGCCCAACACAAATCACTACTACAACGATTAATTTTTTCATAAATCACTTCTTTATATAATGCTAAACGCAAATTACATACAGAGGATGCCTGACATATGACAACGATTTGTGTAATAACGATTCTCTAACAAATACCGTGATAACTTTTAATTTACCTGAACTACTTCATATGCATCCGTTCCATTCTGTGATACAGGCTGATAGTAGGTGTTATTGTAAACAAGATAGGTTTGTCCGTTGATATCCTGCTGGATCGCTCCATCCGGGATCTGCGTGACCACCGCTCCATAGGGCGCCTGCACAACCTGGTAGCCGTTGCCGGTATCGACATAGAAAGCGCCTCCATAATAATAATAATAATCATTCCCAACCATTGTAGTCTCATAACCGGGTGGCAGGGAACTGACTGTTACACCAATGGGGGCAGGCACAACAGAATAACCGCCCGCAGAAGGCTGATAATAGACCCCTTCGTCATAATAATACTGCTGGTTCGCTATGGACAGCAGAAAGGCATCCCTTGCCAGAGAAGCGGCAAAATATCCGAGGGGGTGCCAGTTGTGTCCCCAATAATAAGGATGATAAGGATGGTAAGCATAGGCATATACCGGCTGATAGTGATTATGATAAACATTCACATTCTCACGTACAGTAACGTTATGCTGAACGGTTACATTTTTTTGAACCGGTACCGGAGGCCGGTAGGCTGCAGCATTCCGGCTATAGTCATGCTGGTTATAATCATGATTCATATTGCTGCCTCCATTAATCATCGGACGGTTTTCTATCTGCCTGGGTTGCTCGACCGGGCGAGCGGGCATCTGTTGTTGCGGCGGACGATTCGGTGGCGGAGCAGGACGATTCACAGTTGGCGCGGGCCTGTTAAAATTCTGTGGAGGAGCGGATGGCCGGCCCCCTCCGCTATAGTTGGGATGATTCATGCGCTGTGCAAGCCCTGCCTGCGGAATGGTTAGCAGGCCTGTCATCAGGACTATCATGCCAGCTGAAAAGAAAATACGAAAAGACATTTTCATGACGCGAAATTTAGCGGATGTTCATTTTATTTTTTAACATGGCCCTTAGCCATCTTTATTTTTTTTGCCTTCGGAGGCACCATGAAATCAAACAATGATGAAGGCAGGACAGGGTTGATCTGCCAGTCGGACAGAATCGCTTCATATTGTGGATTCATATCCCGGTTCGTATAAACGATTACCATTTTAAGGGGAAGGTTCAGTGCATCGTTCGATATCCAGAACTGATATCCTATGTCTGGTGTTGAACCGGCAATATGATAACAATCTTTGCCATCTATTTTTGTCATTCCGAGATAAATGAGATTTTTAGATTCAGACAGCAGATCATCCACGAATGTAGGATAGAAAAAATCTGATGCGGGAAATTCAATTCCATACAATTTATTCACCGTATCAATCATTTCTACGATGGGAGCAGAAAGCGACAGGGTTGCAAATTGGTTGTTCTCCAGGGAATAATAATTGAGCGTTTCTCCATCATAATAAAGGGACCGCTCACCGCGGTCGCCCTGGGAGCGGATCAGTAATTTATTCGGCCCCTGCATATAAATCTGTTCGTCATCCCCATGCTTGACAAGCCCCAGGTGCTGACTACGGATATCGTAATTCGATTTTACCGTGTAATGGCAGGAACTCATGGATCCGATCATCGCACTCATGCGATCAAGGATGGCTACAGCAATGGTATCAATATTCGTTCTTTGAGCCGATGCACCGGTTGCTGTCGCAATGCAAAGGAAAACACCGATAAGGAATTTTTTATTCATCTCATGAATTTTAAATCTAATGGCCTGGTGATTTAAGCCGCGGCAATGTAGGGCAAAATCATGCCACGCCTTGTTCACGAGATGTTAACAGTAGCCAGGATGGATGTGTACTTAATTTCGTTTTTACATCTTTGGGCGCGTGATCTTTTTGCCGGCCAGAAATTGCTTCCAGGGTTTCCAGTAATGTTCGTGCCATCCCCTGTTGATGCTCTCTTCTTTTCCTTCCGGCACACCACTGTGGATCACATGCATGATAGTGTCTTTGCCATTGGGTTCAAGGATAATGGTAAAAAGCGAATCCGGATCTTCGGGTGTCCAATCCACCGCGCGCCAGGTTTGCATAATGATTTTATCCTTCACAGTATGTACACTTTTTCCTGTAATATAACCTCCATGTGAGCTGAATGGAGCACCGTCTTTTGATGAAATCGTGACAGGTGATCCCGAGATCAGCGCATGTTTTTTTGGATTCATGTATAAATCGAAGAGATTTTTTGGCTTGGTTTTTTTGAATTTTATTTTTTGTTTGATATGTTTTGCCATATAGAGGGTTTTAGTTTTATGATAAAGTTAGTAATTCTCCGGAGGGACCGGTTCTGGAAGAATGAGGATCGGTTGGCATTCAAGAAAAATCCACCATCATGCTGATTTTCAGATGAATCGAGGAGTTGGCTAAACAAAAGTATGATGTTTACTCTCTATCATAAGCCATTCCATTTTTTTGTTAGAAATAACTTCAACCAATTTCTGAATTATGGCGGTCGGTATGATAAATGACAAATTTATCATTGAACCTTGCGCTGCTGCCTTCAAAATCTTTGTTCCGCCATTTTAAAACATTGTTGATCTGGTTGAAAACAACTTTTGGAGATTTTGCAACTTCAATGGTTGCTGTATAATTTTGATTTCTCCTGGTGATTTTTTAAAAGATCCCCGAACAGCTTTAAACAGACGTTCCAGCCATCGTTATGCGCCGCATAATCTTCTGTAGAAGTGAAACCATTATGCACTAATTGCAATTCAGTTCCATTTTCTTTCGGAACAAGTGTCCACACGATTTTTGAATTAAAAGGCTGATTGTCTTCAGACGATTTTTTTTGCCACGAGTAGGAAAGTTTTGTATATGGCTTTACTTCCAGCACCTCACAAAAAGAATCATTGCCGTACGGACTGATGAAACGGAATTTGTGTCCTGCGATTGGTTGAAAATCCGTTTTCCCCAACCATTGTTCCAGCAGTTCGGGTTTAGTAAGATATTCCCAGACCTCCTGTGGCGACTGATTAAAATGTCGCGCCTGTTTGATTTCTTCCTGCATATTAGGTAATTTAAAAGTTACCCAAATATATGTAACTTTTAAGTTACATACCAAATGAATATTTCGTGTGCCACGGTAAGTGCGGGGGTCATGCGGGTGGTTTTATTATTCAACTTATGAAGATCGCGCGTATTTTTATATCGTGAAAACTTTTCGGAAATTACTTTGGGCCGGAACCTGGACGCTGACGGTCATCGGCGTGCTCCTGGTACTGCGACGCATTGGAATTATGGCTGGTTTGGGAAAATGGCTTATTTCACCCAGATTCCCTTTCGACAGTGGTCTGCATAATTTTCCGGTGCTTACGATCGCCCACATTACTCCCGGATTAATTTTCATATTACTCGGTCCTTTTCAATTTCGAAATCGAAGGAATTCTGTCCCGGGTAAAAGTAGGGTTGTTTTTATCATAGCATCCTATACCATTGGCATTTCCGCACTGGTCATGCCCTTTGTTGTTTTGCCGCTTGGCGGATTGAATGAAGCCGTGGCCAGTTCTTTTTTTGCTATATATTTTCTGGTTTCGATAACGATGTCCCTTCGGAATATGAATCAACCCGGACTGCGATGGGAATGGCTCCTGAGGGCCTATGCGGTGGGTCTTGCCATTGCAACCGTTCGTCCCATCATGGCCTTATCCTTTGTTTTCTTTGGATTAAAACCAGAGACTTTTCTAGGTACGGCTTTCTGGATTGGATTCAGTCTGCATGCGATCACAGCGGAGGTCTGGATAAATCTGAAGCGTACCCCTCCCATTGCCACGGTATGGTAATACCCAGCAATTTTTCGCAAAGCCTGTTAAAAATTTTTTCTCCATTGGAGGAATTGCACATGATGACAAGTGCTCTCCCGGCAGAAGGAATGCCAATAGAATAATGCACCCATCCGTCATCGTGACCCTCCTTAAAAAAAGCGGAACCCGCTGGCGTACTGAACAGACCCCAGCCCAGTCCATAAGATAAATGGATCCGTTCATTGGCGCTGGACGTATCATTATTCAAAGAAGGGAACTGATGCAGTGAATGAATCGAAATGATGGGTGTAAACATGTGATGGTCATTTTGCATCACGGCTGCCATAAATCTTGAATAGTCACTGATGGTCGTTTCCATCGAACCCGCAGCACCCGGATTGATGCGGCGTCGTTTCCTGATGGAGTCGCCCTTTTCATCATAACCCAATGCATAGTCGCTTTCAAATTCAGGATGCCAGATGTATCCGGTGCGCGACATGCCCAAAGGAATAAATACCATTTCTTTTGCCAGGTCTTCGAGAGACCGGCCGGTAATCTTTTCGACAACCATTTGCAAAAGGTCAATGCCTTCTCCGGAATACGCATAACGGGAACCTGGTGTGAAAAATATTTCCAGTTTTTTATTGTTGTTCGGATTAAACTGCCGCCAGTTCGGGAAACCCGTCGTATGGGAAAGGCAGATGGCGGGAGTAATTAGTTTCCACCTGTCGTCTCCAGCCAGGTCTTTATAGTTTGGATAATCAGGCAGCGGTTTGGGAAGATACCGGGCGATAGGCGTATCAAGGCTGATGGTACCATTTTCAGCCAGCCGCATGACCAGGTAAGCAAATACAGCTTTTGATAAGGATGCCGCGTAAAAACAGGTTGACGTATCGTTTAAAAGATTTTTTTCTTTTATCCGGTATCCATAGGCCCTCGTGTAAAGAATCTTATTGTCTCTGATTATTCCAATGCAGATGCCGGTGACAGCAGCCGAATCCATATATCGTTTCACTATGCTGTCAGTCTGATGAATAAATTGACCTAGCGACTGCTGTTCCTGAAAAATAAAAACAAAAAGGATGAAAAGACAATACTTCATACATCGCAATTCACCATCCATATGATTTCGAAGGGGTCGATCAGCATGCCGAAATAAGCGCCCCAGAAAGTTTTGTCCATTGGCATCGTGATTTTCCCGCCTTCGGCCAGTGAATTAAATATTCTGTCCGCTTCCTTTTTACTTTCCGTATTGACGGACAAAGAAATATTCTGACCGAATGTTACGTTTCCCATGGCCGGATTGGCATCGCTGGCCATAAGAATATTTTCTTTATTGATTGGCAATGAAACATGCATGACGCGATCCCGGAGTTCTTCCGGAATTTCCATACCGGGCATCGGGGGCATGTCTTTAAAACGACTGAACGTGTGAAATTCACCACCGAATACTTTTTTGTAAAAATTAAAAGCCTGTTCGCAATTACCGTTAAATGTCAAATATGGATTTACTGATGCCATGATAGTTTTATTTAAGAATATAAAGGTAATGTCATTATCATTCCCGCTATCCTGAAATAATGTGCATTCATAAAAAGATTCCGGATAAAAATTTCAGGCCTCTTCATCAGCACCGGGATCAAAAGGCTCTTTTTCTCCCGTATCATTTGTGTTTGTAATCAATTTCTCATCCTTCCGGTTTGTTTTTATAATTATCTTATTGTCGCCCAGTTCCAACTCATCATCTGTTGTTGCCAGGTTATCAGCCCTTTCAGCTTCATTGTTTGTAATGATAGAGGGTCTGCTGTTAAAGAAATTATTTTTCGGATCCATATTTTTGTGTTTTGAGTACCAGTATAGTTGCCAAAGTTATGCCATCACGATCCGGATCCTGTTATTGAAACTATTTGATAAATTTGCATACTCAAATTACACTGATGTGTTATGATATTTCGTATACCGTGAATGTGAAAGAGCTGGCAGATTATTTTCCCGACCTGGAATTTCACTCGCAGCTGGAACTGGATTTTGACGCCGGCATACATATCATGGGTCACTCCTACGCTGAGCATCCGATCATTTACCGGACCGCTGAAGGCAAATTACTCTGTCGCGCAATGGAATGGGGCTGTATACCCTTTTATGTGAAGGACGAAAAAACCTTCGTTCGTCAACGCGCGACCATGCTCAATGCACGCAGCGAACGGATTCTGGAAGACACAAAATCATACTGGTTTAAGATCAGGAACCGCCGTTGCCTGATTCCTGTCAACGGAATGTACGAACACAGGGCTATAAGGGGCTGGAAGAAAAAGGTTCCCTATTTTATCCGGCTGAAGGACCAACCCATGCTTTTCCTGCCGGGGCTTTATTCTGTCGTGGATTTGCCGGACCTCGAAACCGGAGAGATCATCAAACGATATACGTTTACGCTGATCACCCGCCCCGCCAATGACGTGATGGCAAATATTCATAATGACGGAGATAACAGAAGCAGAATGCCCCTTTTTCTTCCAAAATATTTGTCCGATAAATGGCTGAGCGAGGAATTATCAGCAGAAGAATACAAAGAGATACTGGATTTTGAAATGCCTTCAGATCAAATGATCTATCATCCGGTCTTTACGATCCGCAGTGCGAAACCGCGGCCCGATGATAAATTAAAAAACGAATACTGGGAATGGGAGAAATTACCGGCACTGGGGGAAATGAATCCCTAGTTATCCTTTCACTTTGAAAAGCTCATCTTCCATTTCCTTTTTGATGCTGTGCTCTTCATGTACTTCATCGATCGAGTGAGACTGTTGTAACGTGTCCTGCTTATGGGCAAACTCACTTAATTTTGAATAATATTTTTGAATGACTTTCAGCTCGTCTTCTGTCATTCCTTCAACATTCACCAGGCGGTTACTAGCCGACTCGTTCGCGGCCACCAGCTCATTCAGTTTTAATTGTATAGAAAGCGAATCCTTATTCTGAGATTTAAGTATCAGAAAGACCATGAGAACGGTGATTACGCTGGACAGGGTCCCGATAATCATTTCCCATCGCTCAGAAAAATGCAGGAAAAATCCTGAAATGCCCCATGCCAAAACGAAAAGGAAGACAATAAATACCGTAAGGGTTCGTCCGGCCATGTTAACAACATTGGACGCAATTTTCTCGATAAAACGGGAGAAGGAAGGACTGGATTTCATTCCGTATTAAAAGCAATTGGCGTGCCCGAAATAATAAGA
>JABDFX010000040.1:0-373 GCA_013286315.1 Bacteroidota bacterium
CTTCCTGAATTATCTGAGAGGAAATGTTGTAATGAAATTGAGCGATCTACAGGCCGCTTTGCATTTCTATCAGGAAGCGTTTGACTATGATCCGGGTATCTGGCAGAACACCGAAAAACTCGTGGAATGCAAGGTAGTCAGTAATGAACTGGTGCAAGCCAGTGAAGCGATCATTCTCTATAGCCATACGCCGGGATATCGAAAGGAACTGGTTGAAGAGCTTTATAAAGATTATCCCGCTTTAAGATAGGAACAATTCAAAAAAATTGATCCGCGGTCCGATCACTTTCTGCCCGCGCTTACTCTTTCATCAACCAGCAAATCGTCGTTACCCGCGATTTGAAAACGGAGCACGGAATCGTTTACCCGGCGA
>JABDFX010000040.1:383-26743 GCA_013286315.1 Bacteroidota bacterium
GTGATGATATCCGATCAATTGTATGGGATAGGCTTTTGCCTGACCGCCGATCACTTTCTGCCCGCGCTTACTCTTTCCCAATCTCATTGAACGACTGCTCAAACATCGGTAACCGCAACCCGACGGGCCTGGCCCTTTGGTTTCCTTGCCATTTTGTCTTAACTTACCTGTCCATTAGCCAAACGACTGTGAAACGAATTGCTGCTGCCATTACGCTAAAGCCTGCTTTGATTTTTCCGATAAAATTCCCCATTATATGAAGCGCCTGATTCTTTTTATGGCGATCCTTCTCCTGTTCTCTGCCGAAATATTACGCGTTTATTTTGTAATGCCCTTTCCGGGCAGCCAGGTTAGCAATACCGTTTCTTTTGCCTACTGGCTGGATCAATCGATTGTTTGGATCCGGGTCCTCGCATTGTTTCTCCTGTGTTTTTCCCTGATCAGTGTGTTTAAAAATGGCAGAGTCTGGGAAAAAGTATTATTATCTCTGATCGGGTTATCCTATGCCTTCGTATTTTTCTTTTTCAATTTCCGGTTGCAAGCTGAAAATATTTTTCATCAGCCGGTGAATAAATCCTTCACGGTGGCTTCCAACAGCGCCATGGAAAAATCGAAACTTATCATTGGGGTAGTGATCGGCGGTCAGGCAAAAGCCTATCCCATACAATTGATCGGATATCATCACCAGGTGATGGACACGATTGGAAACACGCCGGTGATGATCACGTATTGTACTGTTTGCCGGTCGGGTCGTGTGTACAGTCCGATAGTGAATGGGAAACTCGAATCTTTCCGCCTTGTCGGTATGGATCATTTCAATGCAGTATTTGAAGATGCTACAACAAAAAGCTGGTGGCAGCAGGCAACAGGAATGGCCATTGCGGGTCCGATAAAAGGATATCAGTTAAAAGAATTTCCGTCAACCCAACTGACCTGGGATGCGTGGCTCAGGGAATATCCGGAATCCCTGGTGATGAAACCGGATACCATGTTTATGGATAATTATTTCAAGCTGGAAGATTATGACAAGGGAACGATGCTGAGTAACCTGGTGAGAAGGGATATTGTTTCATGGGAACCCAAATCATGGATCGTTGGTGTGAAGAATAATTTTTCTTCAAAGGCATATGACTGGAATGAACTGGTACAAAAAAGAATTATCCAGGATTCGGTGGACAGGTTACCAATCCTCTTAACCATCGAAAATGACTCAACATCTTTTCATGTATATGATCGCCGGGTAAACGATTCCGTGCTCCGTTTTCAAATCGCGGGTAACGACGATTTGCTGGTTGATGAAATGACAAATTCGACCTGGAATATGGACGGCGTATGCATCGGTGGATTACTAAAGGGCAAAAAGCTCCTGCCGGTCCAGTCATACAATGAATTCTGGCATTCCTGGCAGACCTTTCATAATAACGCCAAAATCTATGTAGGCAACTACACGGTGATAAAATAAAAAAAGCCATCGCGCCTTATGCGTAATGGCTTTTTTATTTTTTGTGTGATATTTTATTAATCCCAACCGCTGGTATCCACCAGTTTTCCGTCTTTGTCTTTTATCTGTCCGTCATTGTCAATCATCATTCCTTCTTCCAATTTTCTTTTCTTGTCACCTTTGGAAACTTCTCCATTTACACTAACCTTACGACCATTGGTGCAGGTTACCGGGGCATCCATAGCAACCCATGCACCACCCTTCACGATCATCATCTTGCCGTCTTTCATTGTCATCAATCCATCCTTTAATGCCTGGGTACTCGAAGCAGTCGAAGAATCTGCAGCAGGTGTTGCGGCCGGCGCAACGGCAGCCGTATCGGTCACAGTCGTTGGTGACTTGGAGCCACCATTACATGCGCAAGTAAAACCAGCGATTGCCGCTATCAGTAATAATTTTTTCATGATGTTTTTTTTAGTTTTAATAGTACGCAAAAGTATGCCAATTATTCATAGCTGTTGAGCCCGCACCCCATTTTTTTGTAGATTTGTCAATGCATGATATTGCCAGTAAAGGTTCTAAATGAAAATTCAATTCGCTTTTGTTTTTATCTTTTCGTGTTTTCTGATCATTTCATGCAATAGAAACAAGCCCCTGTTTCAACTCGTTTCTTCTGATCATTCCAATATACATTTCAACAACCATATCGTTGAGAACGATACCATCAATCCATTCGATCTTCCCAATATGTATAATGGCGGAGGTGTTGGCATCGGTGATTTTAATAACGACGGCCTGCTCGATATTTACTTTACGGGCAACCAGGTTCCCTGTAAACTTTATTTAAACAAAGGGGATTTTAAATTTGAAGATGTAACAGAAATCGCGAAAGTAAATGGCAACAACCAGTGGTGCCGCGGCGTTGCAGTTGTCGATATCAATAACGATGGTTTGCTGGATATCTATGTTTGTGCTACTATATTACCGGAAGCTGAGAAAAGGCAAAACCTGCTTTATATAAACCAGGGAGTCAATAAAGAGGGCATCCCCGTTTTTAAGGAAATGGCAAAAGAATATGGTTTGAATGATGAATCATATTCGACCATGGCATCTTTTTTTGATTATGACAATGACGGGGATCTTGATGTATACATCACCGTGAATGAAATGGACCAGGACAGAAACCCTTCCGTCTACCGTCCAAAAATAAAAGATGGCTCCGCACCAAGCACTGGTCGTTTATATCGCAATGACTGGAGCCCAACATTACATCACCCCGTGTTCACGAATGTTACGAAACAAGCAGGTGTAACGATTGAAGGATATGGCCATAGCGCAACTATTGCTGATTTCAACAAGGATGGCTGGAAAGATATTTTTGTAGCCAATGATTTTCTTTCGAACGATCTCCTGTATATCAACAACCACGATGGCACTTTTACCGACAAAGCAGCGACATATTTCAAACATACTTCTGCAAATGGTATGGGACAGGATGTCATCGACATCAATAACGATGGTCTTTCGGATGTGGTAGAAATGGATATGGACCCCGAAGATAATTACAGGAAGAAATTGCTGATGTCGGGATACAATTATCAAAACTATCGCAATAACGATTCTTTCGGCTATCAATATCAATATGTCCGCAACACACTGCAATTGAATATGGGGCCGCGGATTGAAAAAAATGACTCTGCCGGCGATCCGGTATTTGGTGATATCGGTTATTGGTCCGGTATTTCCTCAACGGATTGGAGCTGGGCTCCACTCGTGCAGGATTTCGATAATGACGGATTTCGCGATATCATCGTTACCAATGGATTTCCAAAAGACCTGACGGATCATGATTTTATTGCTTTCCGCGAAAAATCATTCGGATATACCACAAAAAAAGAAGTATTGAGTAAGATTCCGCAGGTCAAACTGAAACACTATGCCTTTCAAAATAAAGGCAATGCAACCTTTACCGATGTTACGGACAATTGGGGCTTGATAACATCGTCCTTCGCCAATGGTGCAGCTTATGCGGACCTGAACAATGATGGTAAGCTGGATCTCGTTATAAATAATATCAATGATGAAGCGTTTGTCTACAGGAATAATTCCGCGGATACTTCCAATTATCTCACAATACAATTAATAGGTGATTCATTGAACCGGAATGGCCTCGGCACATGGATCGAATTATATTATGACGGAAAGCAGCAGGTATATGAGCAAACACCTTATCGCGGTTACCTTTCCACGATGCCAATGGATCCGCATTTTGGTTTGGGCAAAACATCCAGGATCGACTCCGTGATCGTGAAATGGCCGGATGGAAAAAAACAAGTCCTTCTGAATGTTACAACCAATCAAAAAATAACGGTCGCTTATAAAACTGCCAACAAATCATATAACTGGAAAAATCCTCCCGTGGCCAACCACACATTGTTTCAACCCATCACAGATTCGGCGCGGATTCACTATCAGGATAAGAAAACAGATTTTATAGATTTCAGCATTCAAAAATTATTACCACACAAATTTTCCGAATATGGACCAGCCATGGCTGTGGGTGACGTAAATAATGACGGTCTTGATGATATCTTCATTGGGGGATCCGGTTCCAATCCGACTACTTTATTATTACAACAAAAAGATGGAACATTTATCAAAAAGAATATTCTTCCAGGGCAAGATAAAAAGAACTGGGATGATATGGGTCTCCTTTTGTTTGATGCCGATAACGATGGCGACCTGGATCTTTATATAGCTACTGGTGGATATGAAAATGCTCCCAATAGTCCGGCATACGATGATAAATTATATATCAATGATGGCAAGGGGAATTTCACGCTCAATACGACAAGACTTCCGCAGAATCGGATCAGCAAATCCTGCGTGCGCGCTATCGACTATGACAATGATGGTGACCTGGATTTATTTATCGCCGGTCGAGTGAATCCGTGGAATTATCCCAAACCGGTTTCCTGTGTCATTTATCGCAATGACTCTAAAGATGGCAAAATAATATTTACCGACGTAACCTCCAGGGTGGCGACGCCCTTGTTAAATATTGGAATGGTGAGTGATGCCATCTGGACCGATTTTGATAATGATGGCTGGCAGGACCTGATATTGGCAGGAGAATGGATGCCGGTAAAATTTTTGAAAAACGACCATGGTCAATTCAGGGATATTACAGCATCATCGCAAATCGGTAATCAAATCGGATGGTGGAACAGTATCACCGCCGGCGATTTCGATAATGATGGCGATATGGATTATGTAGTGAGCAATCTGGGAGAAAATTCTTTCTATAAAGCAAGTGACAAATATCCTGTATCTGTTTACGCAAGGGATTTTTATAACCAGGGAATCGAACAATGCATGCTCACTTCGTTTATAAAAGAAAGGCAGGGCGGCGAAAAAAAAGAGTTTATAACCGACGCGCGGGATGACGTCATTTCACAATTACCTTTTCTGAAAAAAAGGTTTCTAACTTATAAAAAATTTGGAGAGGCAACCTTTGACAAATTATTCACAACACAGGAATTAGAGAATTCTATTAAATACTCGGCAAATAATTTTAAAAGTGCCTTTATAAGAAATAACGGCAACGGAACTTTTACGATGGAGCCTTTGCCCGATATGGCTCAGTATTCCGCAATCAACGGAATGATAACCGACGATTTTGATGGTGATGGCAATCTGGATATTTGTATGAACACCAATGATTTTGGAACCGTGCCTTCGTTCGGGCGATATGATGCATTGAACGGATTAATTCTAAAAGGAGATGGTAAAGGAAAATTTACACCGCTCAGTATTTTACAAAGCGGGATTTTTATTCCCGAAAACGGCAAAGCGATGGTAAAGGTCCGAAGCAGTGAAGGAAAATATTTAATCGTAGCCAGCCAGAACAAAGGTCCTTTGAAAGTTTTTCAATTAAATAAAAATTGTAGTTTTTTACCCTTGCGTACGGATGATGTCAGTGCAATGATTGTTTACAAAGATGGAAGATATCAAAAACGTGAAACCGGTTATGGAAATTCTTTCTTGTCTCAATCCGGAAGGTTTATCACGGTTGATAGCACCATTTCTTCAATAGAAATTACAAATAGCAAAGGAAAAACCAGAAAGGTCGCACCCTAATCCCGATGCAGTTATCCTTCGACCACATAAAATCGGAAGAATTATCTAAATATTAATTACCGGTTAATGGAGGAATTATCCGCTGAATCACAAAGGCCCGTCGAAAACGACCGGAAAACCGTCATACTCAAGCTGTAGCACGTAAGAAAATATTTGGGTAAGTTTGAACCAAAATCTCTGTATGGATCAGCTTCTCCTGGGAATCGGTACCCGTCTCCAGCATTCGCAGCACGGCCCCGGTGTTATTGTCGCAGTTAAATACGCTACGTACATTGTCTCCTTTATTAATGTTGGAGTGAAAGAAATAGATAAAACGGATTCACACCTTGAAGAAATTTTTCCCGAAAATGTCAGCGCTGAAATTGAGACCCATTCGGATATTGAAAAGTCACTTCTGAAAATCCTGCGATTGTGGGGCGGCCTCTCGGAGAACGTACCGCTTGGTGAAAAATGGAACAAGGGAACCATGCTTCTGCAGCCCTTCGACAAGAGTCTTAAGCCAAAGGAAATTCCAATCAGCGATTTCTTTCACAAAATCGTGATGCTCCGGGACAGACTCCGGGTCCTGGAACAAAACATTAACAGCAGCAAAAATCTTAGTGACGAAGAAAAGGTGAATTTACAGCAATATATCACCAGATGTTACGGGTCGCTTACTACGTTTAATTTATTATTTAGAGATAAGGAACATTGGTTTGTTGGTGACAAAGGTGGGTCTTCCCAGGAGTGAAATTCCCTTCTTTATATTTTGGGAAGAAATTAAAACTAAATTAAATTTGGTAAGACAATTCCCTTCTTATTGTTGAACTTTTAAATATTTTAATATGGCAAAAGCAATAAAGAAAACTGCAAAAAAGCCGGCAAAAAAATCAGTCAGCAAGGCCGCCCATAAAGTGACTAAAAAAGCCGCACCCAAAAAAACAGGGAAGGCATTAAAGAAATCCGGAAAAAGATTTCTGATTATTTATCATGCGCCCATCGATGCCATGGCACAAACGGCAAATGCATCTCCTGAAGAAATGGCAAAGGGAATGGCCATGTGGAAGGCCTGGGCAAAACGTGCAGGGAGCAAACTCACTGATCTGGGCGCACCTTTGGTAAACGGAAAGCGTTTACACTCCAATGGTTCTTCAGCACCGAGTAACAGAGATGTCACGGGTTATTCCCTGCTCGAAGCCAACGATTGGGAAGAATTGGAGGATTTACTCTCAGGTCATCCTCACATATCCGGATGGCATCCGGGAGCGACCATCGAGGTCCATGAAACGATGTTAATACCGGGCATGTGAGGTTACAATAAAATACGACTCTCTTTTTCAGGCGCAGGAAGAATTTCCGCGCGATAAAAAAAAGTTGCGAGCTAAAATTGAGCAAGTCTTGTGGCAGACTATTGTCCCTGCCAACCAATAAAGGCGAGAACCATCACGCCTGTCAAAAGTGCTGCTGCAATTAAATAGATTCTGATTGTTTCTCCAACATGGAGTGAAGATGGTTTTTTCATAAATTCGGATTATTAGTTCAATATATAAAAACAACTATAATGCCAGAAAACGCTCTACAAATCATTCATTCTAAATTGGTTATGGAGAGAGGGCCAGCCAGCGATCGAACCATGCAAAAGCCTCCGTCTGCATCGCAGCGTCGAATTTATGTGGGCCCGGATAATAGGAACACTTATAACGGTTATCAGCATCGACTTTATGATAAAGTTCAGCCAGGATCCTGTCAGCCTCTTTCATTTCGTTGAGGGTATATAAATCGTCAGCCAAATCATTCAATACAAGGGTCGGCAATGGTATACGCATACCCAGTATTTCAGGAAAATCCAGTTCTTTAGGCAACAGCGGAGTATAGATCATCCAGGTATGATTCACAGATTTGTACAATAAGAAATCTTTCCATGTGGTCATAAATCCTACGCAAACCGCACACTGTATCCTGGGATCGAGTCCCCCCATGAAGGCCGTCCGCAGGCCGCCACCGGAAAGTCCCGCACAGCCAACCCGCTTCGTATCCACGTCATGCAAGGAACAGAGTACATCCAGCGCTTTTCGATCCTCCGCAAAAAAAAGTCCGGGCCAGGTAATGCCTGCACTAAACAATGATTTGGCCATAATGTGTTCGTGGTCAGCGGCCCATTTATTATAGGCTGCAATGTTGGCTGGATTTTCCGGGTCTTCGTCGCTTAGCCCCTGTCTTAAAGATTTGGGAACGTCCTGAAGCATCACCCGACGGCTCGCAAAAGAAAAAGCATCAGGGACCAGGACAACATATCCTTTCTTTGCCAATTCATTGGCCCAGGCCAGTCCTGAGTAATATTCTTTCTGGTGGGCAGCGATTAAGGGGTGTGGATTATTATCTGTCCTGGTAATCTTTCTTTTTCCAAAATATTTATTTCCTCCATGGTCGTGAAAAGCAAGTATGCCGGGGAGTGGCCCTTTTGCATCTACGGGTTTGAGAAGAATTGCTTGTGTAGGGCGGCCATAAGGAAGTTGCCATTCCAATTCCTTAACCAACAAACCGTCATATACAAATTCCCTGATTACCCGTATTTCCGGAAGTACACCGATATCCGGAATGGCCATTCTGTCTATCACCCGTTGCCTTGCCGTCGGGCGCCAGGTTTCAATATCTGTCCATTCCGTATTTCTAAAAGAAAGGGATGGCAATTTATTCGCCGTCAGCGAAGCTGCCCAGGGACCGTACAGGCCGATCATCGTGAGTTGGTCATCTGCAAAATCTTCCGAATCTGCGTGGCCCGCAGTTTCCGGTAAATGATCCGCCGTCTTGTCTGACGCAAAACCTTTCATGATGCCCCCGGCCATACCCAATCCGGCAAGTCCGGAATATTTCAGGAAATCTCTTCGTTTATTTTTCATAAAGCATGCAACTTAAACCCGGCAGGAATATTACTTTGATTATGCCGTCCGTCTACCCAAAATATATGTCATGAAAAAATATCTCCAGGGCATAGCAACGATTGGTATCACAACCCATAAAAAGACATGCGTCATACCTTCCGCAGGCGAACCTATCAACTCGTTTTTCACCCATAAAGGATAGGCAACGATGGCAAGCCAGACCAGTTTATATATTACCTCAAATAACACGATAGGCAACATCTTAAGGGGACGGACTATTCCGATAATGGATATCGCGGAGTATGAGCCCCACATACACCAGGCCGCGGCATTAAAATTATCCCAGGGGCCGATATGATTAAAAATATGTTTCCAGGAATCGTAGCTTACAAAAAGAAACATCAAAGTGAAAAGTATTCGGAGAAGGTAGATATTTATTCTTGGAACACCATCGTAGCGTTTGTAGTCCCGCCTGAAAATATTAAATACACCGAAGCGAGATGAACGTTGAATGCTTTCTTCTACCTGCCCGGCTGAATGGAGGGGTTGCATGGTAATCAATTTTAGTCAGATTATAAGACAATCGACAACCAAACCTACTATAAATCACAATCACTGCAACCGGGATTTTATCCTGTACAATGGATCACCCACAAAAGAAGTCCAAAAAAGGTTTGTTACCGATCACATTAAAATTACGATTGCAAACTACTACCAGGCAAGATCTGCGGGACAAAACATGATGAAAGTCATTTTTTTCATGACCATTCTCAGGTTTATTTAACCTTCTATAGACCATATTGCATTTTCATTGTTACAATCATTTTGTATGCATGTACAAGAATGGCAATCAAAACAATTACTGACTGACTACTTTTTAAATAATTATCCGGCACCGGGTTCCGTTGAGGAACTGCGCAAATTCAAAAAGATTCAAAGTAGATTTTCTGATCAGTTTGAATTATTTTTTCCTGATAACCTTGCTAATAAAACCATCGTTGTAATCCCCAGTCTTTCACTTGACCAGCAGGTACTATCAAAACTAGTTGGCACATTACATTATGAAGAAAGGCTTTTGTGTCTCCTCATGTTGCTTCATATGCCACGTACTCATGTCATTTACGTGAGCAGCATGCCAATAGATCCTGTTATTATTGATTATTATCTTCATTCGTTATCTGGTATTACGGGTTATCATGCAAGAGAAAGACTCACTTTGCTAAGTTGTTATGACATGTCATCAATACCGCTTACGCAAAAGATCTTACAAAGGACCCGTTTAATAGAACGCATTAAAAAAGAGATACAACCAGAAAGTATGGCACATATAACCTGCTTTAATACCACAGATCATGAAAGAACACTGGCGGTAAGGCTGGGCATACCAGTATATGGTTGTGATCCCTCTTTAAATTATTGGGGTTCCAAAAGCGGTAGCAGAAAAATATTTTTAAATGCAGGTGTGGACATGCCTCCGGGAGTTGAAGACCTGAAAACCTATGAAGATATTGTACACGCAATAGCGGCGGTAAAGGCTATGTACCCTGAAGTAAAGAAAGCTATTTTAAAAATGAATGATGGGTTTTCCGGTGACGGTAATGCAGTGTTGAGATATCCTGATCATTTAACCAGCAAAGAATTATTTGATTGGGTTAATGATAATCTTTATGAGAAAATAATTCCGGTTGCAAGGGATATGAGTATTGAAATTTTCTTGCAGAAATTTCAGGAAATGGGAGGTGTCGTCGAAGCCTTTATAGAAGGTGATACAAAAGCCTCCCCATCCGTTCAATGCAGGATAACTCCTTTGGGTGAAGTGGAAATCATCTCAACACATGACCAGGTATTGGGTGGTGAGAGCGGGCAACAATTTATCGGAGCCTTTTTCCCCAGCGAAAATAGTTATCACACAGAAATAACGGAATTTGCAAAAACAATAGCTGAAGAATTAAAGAAAAAGGGAATATTAGGCCGCTTTAGCATTGATTTTATCTCTGTAAAAGAAAATGATCAATGGAAACATTTCGCAATAGAAATTAACATGCGTAAAGGAGGCACTACACACCCCTATTTAATGTTGCAGTTTTTAACCAACGGACATTATAATGAAGAAGCTGGTTTATTTGAAACCCAAAACCGGAAGCACCGCTATTATTTTGCATCAGATAATCTGCAGAACGATGGCTACAAAGGCCTTACACCTCAGGATCTCATTGATATTGCTATGTTTCATGGATTGCAATTCGATGGCGCAGTACAAAAGGGGGTAATGTTTCATATGATAGGCGCCCTATCGCAGTTCGGCAAAATAGGTATTATTTGCATTGGTGGATCGCGGGAAGAAGCTTATTCGTATTATAAAAAAACAATTGAAGTACTGGACGCAGAAACCGGGGCACCATCAAGTCATTTATAATTAATTTTTTGGAAGCCATTTCATAGCGAGATTGTTTATGGCTTTTTATCCAATCAGGTCTAAGTCCCATAAATAATCTTCAGCCGCAGGACACAATTATTTCAATAATTTCTCTTAGCAAAAGCTGACCTGCCGGCCTTAGCCGCAAGTACACCCAACAATGCCAGAAATACAATAGTTTTCATGTTCATATACTGACTAATATTTTGGAGCTTGTAGAGTTAATACGTTCCCCAACATATTAATGGTGGTGGATATTCACGGCTCACAATGGCCTATTATCTTATAAAGAATCGAAACGACAAACCTCGTAAATTAACCAAACAAATTTTGTTTTTGAAGGTTAACATCAAGGTACCAGATACCGTAAACGCCATTTAGTTGCGGATGAGTAGCATGAATTCTTTCGTTTTCAAAGCTTTTAATAGTGATTAATTATTTTTTTTGAGTTTAACTGCCGGTGAACATGGCCGCGAAAGGTCGGCCATCGAAGGCCGATTCAACACGAACGATTTTTCCATTATTGAATTGATACCATTCAGCAACCAGGGTGATGGCTGCGGCCGGGGCCTTGGTTTCCAGTTCAAAGAAGATGGCCGCCTGGTTGCCCTCGGCGATGATCGTCTTTACGTCCAGACGCAAGGTCACACTTAGTAATCCCGTCAAGGCAGCCAGATAAGCATCTGCATTCGGATAAGTTTCAAAGAGCCCAACAAAAACCAGGTCATCGCTCAAAAAAGTGCGAGCGGTAGCCAGATCCCTTTTAATGACTGCATCATAAAATTTTGTAAGAATTGAACCTGTGTTAGACATAATCATGTTTTTTATTAGTTATTTCTTTTATTTCTTTAATGACAAATAAATTTCAGAAAAGAGACATGATGTAAGACTTTTTTTATTTTGAGTAGTACTTTACTCTCGTTTATATATTAAATCGTTGATTTAGTAAGATATTAGGAGCGAATAAGGCCACAAAAACGAAGAAAAACAGATAAGGGCAAAGAAATACATTGGGGAGGTGCGTCAACCGTGGGAAGCGCGCGTCTGTCGCGGAATGGTCACTTCCAAATACAGAAAGTTCAACCCCCCCGGATACCAGTGGATTTCACAGGGCACCACGGGGCTATCATGGACATTTCTTATTGCCTTATTCTGTATTACGAAACAGCTCAGTAGTTGGCAATAACAATTTGTTCGTATTGGTTCAATAATCTGCCGTCTTTGAGTTAAAGAAACGGACCTTTTCGCTCTGTCCGAACCGTTCATTCAACATTTTATTTTGTTTTGAATGTCATAATTAGTCCGCCAGTTGAAAGTTGCTGTGAGGAAATAAGTGTCAATGGTCTTGGAGCTGTACCCTTTTGAAACAATGGTTTTCCTCTGCCGGCAATAATAGGAGCAACTCCAATTCGATATTCGTCAAATAGATTTTCGTTAATAAAGGTCTCGGAAAGGTTAGCACTGCCAAAAACATACATATCACCGCCGCCCTGCGCTTTTAATTTGGAAATTTCTGCGGATGTATTTCTTTTTATCAGAGTTGAATTATTCCAGTCCGCAGAGTTCAATGTTCGGGAACAAACCAGTTTTGGAATTTTATTCATGAATTCGGCAATTTCACCTTTTGCTGTTTTCCAATAGGCAGCCATTCCCTCATAGGTGACGCGACCAAACACAAGGTAGTCCGCCGCTTTTAACTGTTCAATGCTTATTTTTTCAAGTTCTGGTCCCCAAACTAACTCGTGAAAGGATAAGTCCCAGTTTTTCTTGCCTTCAAAATAGCCGTCAAGTGTAATGAGGTTCCACATTATTAATTTTCTCATGATCTTTAACTATTGTTAATGATTAATCATGTTTATAGTGTTTACTAAAAGATGTTCATGTCGTTTTATCTCACCGCAGATTTTTAGAAACCAACGAACCGGCACTTGTTATATATAATGTCTTATCATCACCGCTGATAACAATTGATGTCGGTCGTTCAGGTGTTTTAATTTCCTTTATAAATTTTCCTTGTGCATCATATACATAAATTTCCCCATCAGCGATGTATACATTTCCTTTGCTGTCCTCCGATGTCCCAAACTCACCCTTATCAACAAAATATTTTAAGTTGTTAACATAACCTCCTGCATCTACGTTCAATTTTACAGTGCGTTTATCATACTCATCGGTAACGTAAGCAGGCTTGTTTGTAAATGCCTCGGACAAACAAGTTGCCCGTGCGAGGTCATATACCCTCGGTATGATGGTAACACCATCCGGTGCAACAAAACATTGTTCCGCTTTGGCGATAGTGATGAAATTAAAGTCATGATGATCTCTCCAGCGATGACCCGGATATAAAGCTTTGTAAACATGTTGAATGCTGCCCATTTTTATAGTATCAAGCAAATGAATTGTTTCATCGGGATTGGATGCATCAACCGAATAAACCCATGTCGCAAAACCTGAATTACCCCAGCCACTAAATGATGTTCCGGATGCATCCGGGGGATTGGCAAATACTTCCTGCTTTCCATTCACCATAAAACCTTTTTGCGGATTATACTTAAACACGACAAGCAAATTATCATTCTTATCACAAGCCAGTGAAAGGGGTTCCCACGGATAATCCGCGAATAAAGCTGTTTGCTTTGCTGTTGCATCATATTTATAAATTCTTCTCATTCTTGAATCGCAGAAATAAATATTGTTTTTACTGTCGCGGCAAATACCTTCTGCAAATTCAAATCCTGTCGCAAGTTGATAAATTGCATCATCATTCATAGCTGCAACTGAAGTTGCTTTGTCAATGTATAATCTATTAAACTCCCACGGGCGGACTGTTGTATTTGCGTTCACTTCATACAATGTATTGCTGGTTGTGTATTTTATCTGGCTGTAATTATGCACATTTATAAATTCAATGTTTGCAGAACCCCAATTGCGGATGGAATAAGGATATGGCACGTTCACTCTTATCACACGAAACATATACAAGTTTGCAAACACCATGTTCTTACAATTCACTAATTCCATAGGCTGACATCCTGAACTCTCACGGCTTTCTTCCTCCAACTGCAAAGCATAGACTTTAAAATTGGAAACATTGTTGAAACGAATTTCATTACGTACATGATGTTCAACACTCATTGCATAAATACGCCCCGATGTTGATGTGTTGGAAATATACGTGCCGTTGTTTGCCCATGTGTTTGCTGTCCATATATCTTTAAATGTTCCGCCGCCGCCATCTGTAATCCATAAGCTCCAGTATTGCGTTGCCCACAAAGGGTCAAAACCATTTTCCAGATTATCGCCATAAATATTTTTCATTTCACTTTTATGTTTCCATATCCATTGCATCGTTCCGTGTCCGCCAATAAACTTCACATCATTCATATAGGAATATTCGCCAGCCATCCATTTACACGCAACTGCACGATAATTTGCAAAGCCTGTTGTAAGCCCGATCCCTGTTACAATGTTGTTGCCGCCCTTTGATGATTCGAGTAAGGCCTTAGGTGCACCAAATCCACTGAATGCGGGCGTGTTATCAGCCAGCATAAATTGTGTGCCGATGGGTGTTAAACCAATTAAAACAGTATTGGATTTTAGTTTGAGTGTCTCGCTTATGCGATACCAGCCTTGCGGAACATATATGGTTTCGTATTTATCAATCGCATCCTGGATTGCCTTCGTATCATCTGTTGTTCCATCACCCAGTGCGCCCAATGATTTTAAATTAACCCATGTGTCAATGGAAGCAAAATCAGGAATATCTTTCTGAACGGGCGCCGGTAAGGTTTTTAATGCTTCAATATCGGAAATTGTTTTTATAACCGGGTCTGCATGCAGGCTATCCATCTGCAGGCCCTGCTTAAATGCTTTCACTTTATATGTTGTTCCTTTCCCTTCTACTTTATTTGAGCTGTCGCGATAATTTATAAGCACGGGTACATTACTGCAATCAATATTTATTAAACTGATTTGATTGCCCGCATTATCGGGAAGACTAACAAGAACAGCTTGTTTTTGTACATCTTCAAAACGGCAATCTTCCATGAATAGTTTCTCAATATAATTTGAATTGATTTCAATTACCGATGGAAGATGTTTCGCCTGCAACCGAACAATAGTTAAACCTGCTTCCTGTGTTTTAATGGCCGCTTTTCGCTGACCTTCAAAATAGGTATCGGTCATCATGAATTGCCAACCTGGCGAAGGCTTTGTTGTATAGATGCCGTACCCGCCACCAAAGAATTTTACATCTTCAATTTCATTGCCAACATCAAACATACCAGCCAACCCATTGTTGATATGAATATCAACATGCGCAATGAAACTATGTTGCGCATAATGTGTTCGCAAAGCAACCGCATAAGGATTGCCATCATCAATTTGTAAATCAACATTACTCATTGCGCTGTAAAATGTACCTGCACCTGCATCGCGAACCGGTTCACCGGGTTTGGGCACACTGTGAATAAACCAGAACATATATTTAGCTTTACCTTTATCAGTAGAATCCGGTTGTTGAAAGCCGGGTGAATTTTTCCTTAATACAATCAAAGGACGATTTGTTCCATAACCAATAATGCGAATGCCCTGAGGTATGTAAATAGTTTTGCTGATAAAATATTTCCCTTCAGGCAAAAAAAGTATCCCGAAGTTGTGCGTAGTTTTTGTATCGTATAGAGCCTGTTGCAACACATCAGATACATCCATTGAACCATCCACTTTTAAGCTGAAATTTTCCGGTGTGAAATATACTGCATTAGAATCCATCAATTGTTTTGCATAAAACGATTTGCTTTCTGGATAAGATGAGGAAGAATGTCTTTGCCCATAATTATGAGTATAAAAAAGAATAATTGACAAAAAAGTAGCGACAATTGTTTTCATGATGGCTGATTGTTGTTGTCAATAAACTCAACTTTTAAAAAAAACTTTTTTAAATCATCACTTTGAAAGCCTTCCCGATTTTAGACGGTACTAATTTAAACTTTTTACCACTAGTAACCACCCGTACAAACTGTACAAAGTGCTAAACTTCATTGAGCCGATGGAAGAAATTTGAATCCAGGCAAACTTCTTAGAGACATTATATCCTGAATTGAAACAAATAGCTTCACTGCCAGTTCTCAATAGATTTGGAAGCTTGTTATTTTAATGGCTGTCACTCCACAACGGGAAGTGTTCTGCCAGTTTACTCTTACGTATACGGGAAACTGTGTATTGGAGGATAGATTGAATATTCCGGGATTATCAAGAGGGATATTTGCAGTGTATACAGTATCGGTAAAATGAAAAATTAGTGTTCCACATACACATGGACATGATATGGCACAAGGACATAGTCTTGGATCAACACCAGTAATTACTCCATTGTTTTGATATGGATTAGCTTCCTGTACACTTTTTTTGCAAGAAAAAAGCAAAAAGGAAACCGCTATTAGTAATAATTTACTTTTCATAATCCTTGCAATAAGACAAAAATAATCATAAAATCGTTGCTTATAGAAAAGGTACCCATCTATGAGTTGTATTCCAAGACGGTTCCAGTGGGTTTGCGGTGATTAGTGATGGCATGGCACCCAATCTCAGGGACAAATTAAATAAGTTAAAAAAACGAGCTTTTCAGGGAATACCTTCGTTCAATGATATCCCCTGGTATATTATGACCATCCATGTATACCAGATTTTATGACGAACCATTGTTCCTACTCAATGATGTTGATCCCGGAAGCGACGTACTTGTAATATGACCGGGCAATGGAAACTGTTTTACCATTCATAATCAAATGGTCTTTGGCAATATTGTCAATATAAAAAACAGAAACAACTTCTGCTCGATCTATTTTAACAAACATCCCGGGAGGAAAATTATTCAATGCGTTGACCAGGGATGTTCGCACCGTGTAAGCAGTACCATCGATCAAATAAATCGTGGTATAATTTTTTACTGTAGACAAACGAGCGACCTGCATGGGATCTACTTTCTTCAATACTTTTTCTCTCTTGACTTCAGTCCTGATAAAAAAAGGCTCTAACATATTAAATAAGTTTTAGGGTTAAAATAATTCCAATATAAAAAAATATTTTTAATCAGAGATCAGATGGGAGACATCTTTCGAAATGACAATCGGGTTCCTTTGCTTTGGCTACCCGGATTTCGGAAAGGCAACCCGAACCCATCCCGAAGGCAATCCGAACTAATCAGATTCTTTCCGGAGATGTTTTACTGAAATAAACTTTACAGTCTGTCCCTCAGACTCATTATGTCGTCCCCCGTTTTGTTTTACCCCGTCCCGCTTTTTGTTTTACCCCTTCACAAGTTTGATAATCCCCCATCCACATTTTCTAACAAAAGGCATTTTGGCGATTTACTTTTGTTTTGTCGTCTCACTGATAGGGAAGCTTTTCACTCAGGGCTACCGGGAGGAGTGAACCCGGGAATCCTCTCCTCTGTCAGCGACCGACATAGTAAACAATTTTTTTTCATTATTAAATTCAAATCCTTATGGCTAATTCAAATAATAGCGTCATAACTGGAAAACTAAGAGGTACCCTTGGAAAAGAGCTCGTATTTCGCGAGTGGGATGGCAAAACAGTAGTAGCAAAAGCCCCTAAAGCAAGAACGGGTCTAGCCACTGCTCCGCAACTGAAAATACAGGAAAACTTCACACTGGCTGCAAAATATGGCACGTCGGTGATGGAGGGAACAGATCAGGGTATAAGGGATGCATATACCTCGAGGTTGAACCCCAGGCAAAACCTGTTTAGCAGGGCGGTTGCAGATTTCTTGTCTCCACCGGTCGTAAAAAACATCGGCACCAGCGCGTACAATGGTGTGGCTGGAAGTACGATCACGATTCGTGCGATAGACGATTTCCGGGTAACCGGTGTACTGGTAGAAATCTTCGCTGCCAGTGGCACGCTTCTGGAAAAAGGGAACGCCGTACAACAGAACAATGGAATAGACTGGACCTACACGACTACGCAGGCAAATGCCGTGCTGGCCGGTAGTAAAATCAACGCCATCGCAACCGATGTTCCAGGTAATACCGGAACACTGGTAGTAACGTTGTAGTGCTTTTTTAGTGGGAGGCTGTATCCCTGAGTGGTGCAGCTTCCTTTTTTATTAGTTTCAAAATGTATGGACCTTGGATGAACTACCATACCATCTTTAGAAAATTGTCCAGCTGATAAGGAGCCTGTACAGAACGGATTGTCATTGACTTTCCCCCAATTCATTAGCATCGCTGAGTTTTCCCCTTCGGGTCGAAGGTCCGAATGCGATCTAACTCAAATTTCTCATCCCGCTTCATAAGACTTGTTTTTTATTTTGTCAACTAAATAAAGCAAGATCTCACCATGGAAATAAATATTCATATTATGGTTTACTAATTACCGGATTTTCCTTTTTGTATAAATCAGGATTCTATATCAGCGTTGATATAAACGCCGCAATACTCTTCCTCAAAATCGCCGAACAAGATTTGTGCTGGCCATTATGTGTAATGCTATGTTTCACTTCGTTGTTGTTGGTGAACCAATCGGGCCACAGGTAGTTATCAAAACCCATTGGGGTATAGAATTTTCAAAAGCGCTGCAGTATTTTTTAATTTTAGTTTTTTTAACACGTTGTAGCGGTGAACCTCCACTGTTTTCAGCGTTATATTCAATATGTTGGAAATCTCCTTCGAAGAATTTCCTTTGCTCACCAGCGTAATAATTTCCAGCTCCCTCTGGGTTAGTGAATGAAGACCGGCAGGAATAGTTGATATAGTACATTCCGGCCAACAAAAAATATTTCTAACCTCTTCGCATATATATTTCCCGCCTTTCAGAATGGTTTCTATGGCATCCATGATTTCTTCGCGGGCTGAGGATTTGCTTACATAGCCCGATGCTCCCATTTGAAACATTTTATTTACATAATACGGTTGAGTATGCAGGGAAACTGCAAGGATTTTTGTCTTGGGGGATGCCGTTCTGATAAGAGCTGCCGCATCAATGCCATTCAATACCGGCAAATTGATATCAAGAATTAACAAGGAGGGACTGAACTTCCCGCATAGTTGGACCGCCTGTTCTCCATTGTCACACTCTGCAATAACCTTTAGTCGCTGATCGCAGCTTATGAACAAATTTAGTGCCTCCCTTACCAGTCTGTGATCATCTGCTAAAATGACTTTGATGGCTTTCATGGCAGAATTGAATTTAGTGGAATAAATTAAAAATCACACCCAAAGAGCAACCATTGCCCGGAGATGAAAAAATCTCGACCTTCCCGTTGTATGCAATAACACGTCCGGCAATATTAGCCAACCCGATTCCTTTTCGTTTTTTCGTCGTATCAAATCCTTTGCCGTTATCTTTAATCCATAGCTCCAAATGGGCATCCCGGTGTACCAATTGTATGGTTACCTCTGATGACTCCGCATGCTTGAAAATATTATTCAGTTGCTCCTGTATTATTCTGTAAATAATCAATTTCAGTCCTTCATCGGTTATCTCTTCCTGAAAAGAGTCATGATCAAAATTGATCTGGATATTCTTCAATGCCGACAGTTCAATGACCAGGTCGGTCACACTTGCCACAAGACCAATTGAGGCTGCTCTCGAAGGGCCGACCAATCCTTTTGATAGTTGCCTGATTTCCTCTACTGCCTGGTTGATGCATTCCATACTCCTGATTGTATTCGTTTTATATTGACCGGTCTGTAAGGCATGACCCAGAAACAACTTGGATGTGACGAGCAATTGATTGATGTTGTCGTGTAATTCTTCCCCGATCTTGGTTCGCTCCTTCTCCTGCGCGTTAATTTCAGCCCTGCTAAGCTCCTTTTGCCTTCTCTCCTGTTGTTGCGAAAGCTCTCTCTGCAATTTTATTTTTTCTGTGATATCAGAAACCATCGCCAGTGCACCTTCGTATTTCCCATCATGTTCATAGATGGGGTTGGCAGACATATGAACAATGATGTGCTTACCAGTTTTGGTAATAAGAAGTTTCTCCAGTTCTTCAATTACACCTTTTTGACGTCTGTCGAGCGACTCAAAAGATTGCCGTCTTTCTGCATCGTCCATAAAATAGGCAATGGGTCTGCCTTGCATTTCGTGTTCGGAATATTCCAGCATTTCACACATCTTTCGGTTTACAAAAACAGTCTTATTATGCTGGTCAATCATCCAGATGCCTTCCTGGGCGGTGTCCACGATTTGGCGGTATTTTTCCTGCGATTCAAGAAGTGCCTGTTCGGTTTGCTTCCTCGCAGAAATATCCTGCAGATATACAGAAAGTCCCTCCGAGGACGGATACATTGTGGCATGGATCCAAATTTTTAACGGAGGGTAAAAGCATTCGGTCTGAATGGATCTTTGTTCCTCCATCGCCTGCTTAAAAAGCTTGTGTATTATAAGTTTTTGTTCACCAGGAAACCTGTTCCAAAGATTTTGACCAATGAGTTCTTCTTTGGGGATGCCCATGATCTCCGCTGCCTTTTGATTTACATACGTATAGTTCCATTGGTTATCGAAAGCCATGACGGCATCCGTAATGCGTTCAAAAGCATTTTTTAGTTCTTCCGTTCTCTGATCGATCAGGCGTTCCTGCTCATCGCTTTTGGCTTTGAATTCGGTCATATCGCGTACTATGACCGCGTACCCGGTCAGGCGTTCCTGGTTATCATAGATAGCCGTGTAGTGCACATGCACCCAAAATTTCAATCCGGCGTTATTTAATCTCCAGCCTTCATCTTCATGCGATCCCTTATCTCTGGCGAGCGCAAGGTTTTTTATTACCGTATTTTTTTCCAAATCTTCTGGTAAATAGAAAATGGAGATGTGCTGACCAATCATTTCCTGCGCTTCTTTCCCGGTAATATGCTGCGCACCCGAATTCCATGTTTGCACAATGCCATTTGGATCTGTCATAAAAATTGCATAACCGGTAACGCACTCTACCCTCATCGTAAGTTTGGCCTCCTGATTGCCTGTGAAAATCTCTCTGTCAGCCTGCCGTTTATTATCCCTTGCGCTTGTCATTTTTTTAATATGCTGATTATCCAACGATTTATATGTGTACCTGCTGTTTACCGTACCTTTAATAACACAAAGCTGTTGAAAGTATGTATGTAATAAAAGGATAAAGAACTCCTGAAACTGGATTATTCAGACATCTTTAAAGTTGCTTTTATGAAAAAGCGAACGATCCCCGTGTATGATATCGATGCATTTCAGGATACCCGGGATGAATCAGAATTTTACGCCAGTCACATTCGGTTGCATATTAAAAAACACAACCAGATGGTTCTTCTCCCACACAAACATAATTTTTACATGAGTCTCCTGTTCACCGCAGGAAGTGGAACACATATCATAGAATTTGTCAAGTATAAGATAGAACCGGGAGTAGTCTTCATGCTCGGCCCGGGAAAAGTACACACATATGAACTGTCTGATGATATAGACGGAATTATTTTTTTTCATACAAAAGAGTTCTTTGACTTGAATTTTACTTTTGAGAGAGTAGCTCATTATCCCTTCTTTAGCAGCGTGCGCAACTCACCGCTGATTGTGTTGCCAAAACCATCGACCGAAAAAATCGAAGGGCTTTTCAATGATATCGTCGGAGAATACGAGGGCAGGAATTTTATGAGATTGAAAATAATATGCTCCTATATTCACCTTTTGTATATTGCATTAACGAGAGTGTATTTGCCTGAGAAATTAATGGATTCACAAAATTTAAGGTACCTGTCCAAAGTGCAGCAGCTCGAAGATCTGATCGATAAAAATTTCAGGACGATAAAATCAGTACATAACTTTGCCAAGCTCATGTTCGTCAGCGAAAAACACCTCAACCGGATGGTCAAAACAAGTTTGAACAAGACCACATCAGATCTCATTAGCGAAAGAATTATCCTGGAGGCGAAACGCGAACTGGCATTCTCGAAAAAAAATGTATCGGAGATTATAGATGAGCTGGGATATGATGACTCCGCCTATTTTTTTCGTTTTTTTAAAAAGAAAACTTCTATTACGCCGTCTGAATTTCTTAATCAGGTAAGAAATCAGTAAGCAGCATAGAGTGTAAATATATTATAATCTTTAAGTGCTCCCGACAAAAATTGAACTTAAAATCAGAGACGAAAGAACAGATGGCGGTTTGTTGCTTCAAGGAGAAAAATAATTTCGACCGTTTGAATTTCAGTAGATGAATTGAAAAAAGACGACTCCGGAATCTGTCAGTAACGTTGTATTGCTTTTTGGCGGGAAGCTGTATGCTCTCTGAGTACAGATTCCCTTTTTATTAGTTTCAAATGTATGGACGGTGGAGGAACTACCAGACCATCTTTAGAAAACCGTCCGGCATATAGGGGGCCGATACATCCTCATGGCATTATATTAATAAAAAACTCCTCTATTATAGCCAAGGTAGCTTAACCCTCAGTCTTTCAAGAACCTTATCGTCAAATGGCTGCTCCACATAATCGATAACTTGGGAGAATGAAAATGCTCTTACTGTGTCTGCATAATTTACGGAAGACGAAACCATAACGCGTGCACTCCTTTATTAATGCTGCCGACCCCAGTCATATAACGAGGTTGTCTGCTGTTTACGCCAGAGGAATTTATTTTGCCGGAACGATGTCAATGATTACCGTTCTGTTGTAAAACCGTTCTTCAGGAAGATTATTCTCAAACGGCGACATATTTGTGTCTTTCCCGAAACCATACGTTTCAAACTTAATTCCTTTCTTCCCAGACTTTGTCAGGGCTTGTTCAATGATTTTCTGCGCACCTACGGCTCTTTCCTGAGAAAGGTTCTGATTATATTTTTCCTCTCCTATAATATCCGTGTGGCCATGGATGATCACCGTCCCGTTTTCGGGAATAAGAGGAGTCACAACATCTACCAGAAAACGTTCATAGGCAGAAATCGTTTTTGATTTATCAAAATCGAATAAAATGCTGTACCGCAATCCCAGCTGCATTTTTTTGGCATCATCTTCTTTAACCAGATGTACATAGCCTTCTTTTTTTACCAGATGACCGCTTTTGCTTTGTCCCAGCATAATCACTTTATAATTTCCTTCCTTTTCATTGCGAAGTATGGTTTTTCCTGAAACAGAAGCCTGATCTTTTGTGTACGAACCATATGACTGGGAATTTCCCTGTTCATCTGTAATTTCAACAGACCATGAATTAAGAAGTTCTTCTGCACCTTCTGTTGTAAAAATAACATGGCTGTCCAGCGGATCTTCCAGTACTGAAGTAATTTGTACAGGCTTCATAAAATCTGAAGAGCTTCCGCCAACCTGCATCAGCAATGCTGGAGAGGTGCTCGTCATATCCACTCGGCGATCGCCTTCCTTTAACAAGGCAAGTTCTCTTGTGGCACCCGGCTGTTCGGATGGAATAAGGGGCTTGTCACGCCCTTCGGTTTTTATTCTTGAGGCTCCGATATCAAAAACAGTCACCAGATATTTTTTGACATTTTCAGCCATCAATTTTCCTTCGCGGGGGTTTTTATCGGATGCGCCGGTTAAGACGATCGAGCTTTGCGGACTTGCCCGCATACGGTCTCCAATAATATTCAGGATGTTATGGTAAATGATTAACTGCCTGAAGGATCTGCCTGCATTAAGATTTTCTGGCTGACTTTCCTGGAGATGTTCTTCCCTAAAAGAAGTAGCCGCTGTTTTATCCAGCAGGATATAGCGTTGGGGAATTTCGGAAGAGCCCATGTTAAAAAATACTGAATTGCGCAGAGCAAATGTTTCTTTTACCCGACGGTCAACAGGAACGGTTATCGGCGCCCGAACAGAGAACTGCACTTCCTTTTCTATAACGGTGGCCGTCACCGGAGCAGGCTCAGGCACTACAGCCAATGGCGATTCTGCAGGTTTAAGAATTGGGGGAGTCTTCTTTAATTTTCCAAATTTCAAAGCCAGTCCCGCTCTTAAGGTATAAAAAGACCAGGATTCCACGGAACGTGGTTCATGGCCAAAGTCTGTCTGAAAGGATGCGAAGGGTGACAGGCTCATCTGCGAAGTACTCGTACGTGCAGAAAGCATGAAATCAAAACCTACTCCAGCCTGTGCAGAAATTCCGGTTTTGTGAATATCGCTCCATTCACCTTTCGTGTCAGCTTGTTTTAACTGCGTATAGGTAAATGATTTTGAAACATTAAAATTTAGGGTGGGGCCGGCGAATACATAAAAAGCAGAGGCGAACGGAGCAAGCCGCAAACTCGGTTCAATAGCGATATAGCTGATATCGGTAGTTAAACTGGCTGGACAGTTACAGGGTGCTTCCACTCCATCAAACTTGCTTCCCCGGTTGTCGTACGCAATATTCAGCATTCCTCCCCACACCCTGTTAGGGCGGTATTCCGTCAACAATGACACGTAAGGCCGTATGCCATTTCCTTTATGAAATGCCGTAGGTACGGTTATGCTGTTATTGAGCATTTGTGTGGTGCCCCGGTAATAATTAAAATTCGCGGCGCCGGATACGCCAAACCACCATACAGGTAATGCCTGTTTTGCATTTTGACCAATGCTAAGCATAGCCGTTAGGATGAACATTAAAAATGTGATCGCAAATTTCCCGGCCGCTGTATGACGTTGTATCATAATATCGCTTTTAAACATAATTTTTTTATCAGAAATGAATTCGAGACTAAGGCACGTTAATGGTTGTATTTACCATGGTGACTGATGCATTTAAAGAGATCGCTCTGCCATTCAGAACGGTTTGTACCGCGTTCCCGGGAGTTGAAAAAGTAATTCCCGCGGAAGCTATAATCGTTCCGACCATAATACCTCCACCCGCACCATTGATGGTTGCCGCGCTTCCAACATACCAAAATACATTTTTGGGCGAGGCACCGTTTTTCATAATTACACTGCGGGCACCCGTTGGCCCGGCGATGCCCACCGTAAGTGCGGCCGCCGTCTGGAATATCCAGATCGCATTCGGATCACCCATTGCATCGAGCGTAAGATCTCCATTCGTTATTTTAAAAGTCCCGCTGGCAGACTTATAAATACCCGGTGATAATGTGAGTCCACCTAGTTCACCGGCACCAGGATCGGTACCACCTGGTTTGGATGCAGGAGATATGCTGTCATAGGTATTATTTGCATCTGCCAGGGCAATTGTAGCAACAGAGAATGAGGTAGCTGTTCCGGGAACAGGTGGCGCAGTATAGATACCTCCGGTTGCATTCCCCTTATTCAGGGGAGTTTCGGTATAAATAGCAGCCGTCATGCCATCGTGAAATCCGGTTATCAAAGTGGATGCAGCGGTGGTACCCACGCCACCGTTATTAATTACTGTATTTAATCCCTGATTGGTAGCACCCGCGTTACCTCCAAATGCCCCGAAATTAGAGGCTGTCCCTAAGGATGGCGAAGTTGCAACCAGTATGGCAGTGGGCAGAGTAGTAAAAGTCCAGACATAATTCGCAAGCGGAGAATTGCGTGCTAAATCTTTTACACCTGTTGTTATAGTCGCAGTATAGATAGTATTGGAAGACAGATTAGCCACCGGAATAAAACTGGCGGTCGTTCCGGAATAACTGACTGTTCCGGTAATCATAGTTCCTCCCTGTTGAAGTGTAAAGGTGGTGGTGTTAATGGTTGTAGAATCCATAACCTCGTTGAAAGTTGCTTTAATTACTTTATTGAGGACAACATTTTTTTCTGCGTCTGCGGGGTCTGTGGTAATAACGATCGGGCAAAGGCCGACAGTTCCTGCTTGCTCAATAACTTTTTTACAGCCTGCGGGATGCAGAGCCAGAAAAAACAACGCAAGCAGAGGACCAGCTGAATATCTTATACGACGCTTAAATGTATTCCATGACCTACACGCTATACTGGCAGAAACCTGATCCATAATATTCGATATTTATAATGTAATTCGGAAGCCAGATAGATGCCGGCAGGAATGAGTAAGAAAATCCCGTTTTTAGTATTCTATTGTAAACGGATGTAAATGATTTTCCAAAACTATAGCGATAGAACTGTATTAACATTACATTATTGTGCTAAAATGTTACATCATTCACACTTTGACGATAATGTAAGTCTGATGTAGATGTAAACACTACAAACGATCGGAACAAATACAAGAACACCGCACTGGCGTCAACTTATCCCTTTGACATTTAAATATCGGGGATGGCACAATATTTACTCTCTAACCTAAATGATCCGGACAGCTCTCATGCATCACAGAAATAAAACGGTTGTCGCGGGTGTTTTAGGCAGAACTGTCATGACGCTTTTTAGTTATCTTCTTTCAAAGGTTTTAAAGGATGATTTGAAAGAGCCTATATTACTTGGTAAATGATTAATAGACTTCTGTGGGTATTAAAAAAAATGTTCCAGGGGTGATTGATTGCTTCGGGCACAACCAAGTGTTGCTTCACTCTCTCGGGCAAACGTCACTTGGCCTTTCTTCGGACCTGTTAATTCTTCGATACGATTGATATCCTCCATTTGTC
>JABDFX010000041.1 GCA_013286315.1 Bacteroidota bacterium
TTATCAAGAGCATGGAAGAACAAGGATATGGCAAGGATACAGCGCATTTATCAACGTTCTTCCATTAACCAGCTGATTTTTGCAAGTGGCATTTTTGTATTGATATGGCTCAACTTTATCGACGGGGTAAAAAACTTTCATTTGCAATCTGCTTATTACCAGGCCAAGCCGGTTTTTTTATTTCTTGGTCTTTGGCGGATCATTGATATGGGAACCGGCGTGAATTCACAGATCATCGGAACGTCCACGCTCTGGCGTTTTGAATTTTTTACCGGAATGATACTGCTGGCTATCACCTTGCCGTTAAACTATGTACTGGCAAAAAAACTGGGTGTGGTGGGACCTGCCATCGCTACGCTGACATCATATACGATCTACAATGCCGTCAGATATTTTTTTCTTCTGAAGAAATTCGGTTTACAGCCCTTCAACTATAAAACCGGGTTGACACTGGTACTCGCATTGGCGGGCTATTATTGCAGTTATATACTTTTCAGAAATATCCATGGATTTGCGGCTATGGGTCTGCGGAGCATATTATTCCTGATTATATATGGGGGTGGCACGCTATTGTTAAAATTATCACCGGATGTTATACCGGTTTGGAATACTTTGAAAAAGAAATTGTCGATTCCTTATCTTCGCACCCGCAAATAAGCAAAGTTCTTTAACATGATCACGAGACGAAACATCAGGGTCAAAATAATGCAAACCCTGTACTCGCTGGAGGCACAGGAAAATCAAAAAACAGCAGATGCACTGAGGATTCTGCAGAAACATTTTGATCAGTCCAGGCAATTACTCATTTATCTTATTTACTTTCTGACCGAACTCGCGCGATATGCTGAAACAGATTCTTTGCGCCGATCGTCCAAACACCTGCCTACGGAGCACGACAAGAATGTCAATACCAAATTAGCCGGTAATCAGTTACTCTGGAAAATGCTTGAGCAGGAGTCTTATCAGAAAATGGCAAAGAAAGATAAACCCGAATTGAATGATCATGCGGATATGGTTCGGAAGTTATACATGGAGCTGAAAGAAACCGGGGATTATAAATCATATATCTCCGAAAACACACGTGATAAAAAACCGGAAAAAGAAATCCTTGAATATATTTTTAACGATTTCATGCTGGCCAATGAATCATTTGAATCCCATCTCGAAGAAATATTCCCGAACTGGGGCGACGATGCAGAAATGATGCAGAAACTGGTTAGCGGCTATCTGAACAAGACAGGCGCGTTTAATTTTGAAGAAATAGTGAGTCCGGATAAGGCATCTTTTGCCCGCGAATTGCTGACCGCAGCGTTAGAAAAGAAAGAAGTGACCATGGAGTTGATACGCCCGAAATTGAAGAACTGGGATGCGGAACGAATCGCGACCCTTGATATGATTTTTATGCAGATGGGCGTTTGCGAGTTTCTTTTTTTTGAAACCATTCCTCCGAAGGTTACCATTAACGAATACATTGACCTGGCCAAAGAATATAGCACGCCACTGAGCGGACAGTTCGTGAATGGGATTCTTGATAATATTCATAAGGACCTGGTGGCGGCCAACAGGATGCATAAAGTGAATTTTAAAGCCTCCTGATCCATGTATAATTTTTTATATAGGTTTGCAAATAATAATGACAGATGCGCGCTGTAGTCCTGGTTTTAATTACGGGTTCATGGCTGATTTCATGCAGACAGAGTGATGCAAAAACAAATGGCGGATCTTCTATGCAGCTTCCGAAAGACAGTAGTCAGTACACAATGATTACCTGGCTGGATTCAACAATACGTGATTTTGGCAGTATCCCGGAAGGTCAGAAACTCGAAGTAGCCTATAGGTTCCTGAATTCAGGTACAAAACCCCTGATCATAGCGCGGGTGCAGCCAAGCTGTGGATGTACTGTTGCTGAACAGCCCGACGAACCCATCATGCCGGGAAAGGAAGGTGTTATAAAAGCTTCATTCAACAGTGAAGGAAGAATTGGCATCAATCATAAGAAAATCTATGTCATTGCCAACACCAGGGGTTCGCAGAGCAGTGAAATTGAGTTTAGTGTTTTGGTTCAAAAGAAAAAATGGTAAGTACAGATATAAAAAAACAATACAATGAGCACTTCAGTTATCTTATTACAATCAGCGCCAGGTGGTGGCAGTTTACAGTTACTTCTATTGGGTGGAATGATCCTTGTGTTCTGGCTATTTATGATTCGCCCCCAGGCAAAAAAAGCTAAACTCGCAAAGACATTTCAACAGAATATGCAGAAGGGTGATAAAATCGTCACCATCGCAGGCATCCACGGAACCGTCAACAAAGTAAATGAAGATGGTACGATCATGCTTGAAACGAGTCCGGGAAGTTATATGAAGATCGAAAAAAGTGCCATCTCCATAGAGTGGACACAAAATATAAATAAGGCAGCTTCAGTCGTTACAGATAAAAAGTAATTAACCAAATCCGAACGCTTCCCGGTTGGGAAGCGTTCTTTTTTTGCAGTAACTTGTCAGATGTTAAAAGTCGGACTTACCGGAGGGATCGGTTCAGGTAAAACAACGGTCGCACAGATTTTCGAAGTGCTCTCAATCCCCGTGTATTATGCCGATCCTGCAGCCAGGGATCTGATGAATAAAGATCCGGAACTGAAAAAAAAAATCATTGATTCTTTCGGAAAGGATGCTTACAAAAACGACGGCGAACTGAATCGGGCTTATCTCGGGTCCATTGTTTTTCATGATAGTGAAAAACTCAATCTCCTGAATTCCATTGTGCATCCCGTAACGATTCGGGACTCAGAAAACTGGATGAAAAATCAAAAGACACCTTATGCGATAAAGGAGGCGGCCCTGATATTTGAAGCGGGAATTGAAAAGTATTTAGATTATGTTATTGGCGTCACAGCACCCGAACCCCTCCGTATACAGAGAGTGGTTGAAAGGGATCATGTACCGATTCAAAAAGTACTTGATCGTGTGCAACATCAAATGGATGAAAAAGAAAAAATCAGCCGTTGTGATTTTGTTATAAAGAACGACGGTCTTCAACCGATACTTCCACAGGTGCTTACAATTCATGAGAGACTCATGAAAGTGTGGAAGACTGGAAGACTGGAAGACTGAAAGTGCGTTTATTACTTCCAGACTTAATGTCTTCCAGACTTCCATACTGCGTTTAGTGTAGTTTGGCTAGTGCGCCCCCGATTCTCTTCCACGCTTTTTCAATATTTGCCATACTGTTCGCATAGGAAAACCGGATACATTTCGGCTCGCCGAATGCGTCACCCATAACAGAAGAAACATGCGCCGTATTTAATAAATACATGCATAGATCGTTGGCATTATTTATTTTGTTCTCACCATCCGTTTTTCCAAAGTAATAAGAAATGTCCGGAAAAATATAAAAAGCTCCATCGGGTTTTAATGTGATCATGCCCGGTATCTTTCCCACGAGTCCCAGTGTTTTTTCTCTTCTGCGGGTGAATTCCTCTACCATTAAATAACTAGGTTTCAGGTCGGAGATAAGTGCTGTTACGGCAGCTTTCTGTGTAATGGAATTCGTGGCGCTGGTAAACTGTCCCTGTAATTTTTCACATGCTTTTGCAATTTCAACCGGTGCGGCAATATACCCCAGTCTCCATCCGGTCATGGCGAACCCCTTGCTGAGTCCGTTTACAATGACGACCCGGTCCTTGAGATCAGAAAACTGTGCGATGCTTTCGTGTTTTCCAACGTAATTGATGTATTCATAAATTTCGTCGGAAATGATTGCGATCTCCGGGTGTTTTCTGAAAACTACTGCTAAGGCCTCGAGTTCTTTTTTGCTGTAAACAGCCCCGGAAGGATTGCAGGGAGACGAGAATAAAAATACTTTTGATTTCGGAGTAATGGCCGCTTCCAGTTGTGCCGGTATAATCTTAAATCCCGATTCGAGGCTGGTATGTACCTCGACCACCTTACCCCTGGCAATTTTTACAAGTTCAGAATAAGTTACCCAGTAAGGAGTTGGTATGATCACTTCGTCGCCATCATCCACCAGGGCAAGAATTACATTGGCCAGACTTTGTTTTGCGCCCGTAGAAGAAACAATCTCTTCCGGTTTATAATCCAGATTATTATCTCTCTTCAATTTTTCGCAGATCGCCTGGCGCAGATCAAGAAAACCGGGTACCGGTGTATAATGGCTCCAGTTATCGTCAATCGCTTTCTTAGCAGAATCTTTAATATGTTGTGGTGTGTCAAAATCCGGTTCACCCAAACTAAGATCGATGATATCGATCCCCTTGGCGCGCAGTTCGCGGCCCAGTTTGGCCATTTTCAGGGTTTCGGGTTCGCTGAAGCGGGATAAAATAGAAGATAGTTGCATAATGTTTATTTGCGGCCGCGAAGGTACCTATTTTTTTAAATCGATCCCGTGGTGGCTTCCCAGAGGTGGCTTAATTAAGTGCAACCGGTTTAAACTGAAGCCTGTACTGGCTGGTGTCATTTCCAAAACCCATCAGGAGAAAATTGTAATTGGAAGTGATATTAAAAGTCCAATTCCCCATAGCCCTAAAATTGGAACTATCGGGTGCAGGCCTGGCGCTGTCTTTAAATGCAGTAACATTATAATTCCCGGCCAGAATGGGTGTGAATGTATAGTATGCTGGATTGATATTAACACCCACAAAATATTCAGGAGAAATAACCACCGTATCTCTGGCAAGAGGGATACTGTCGCGGGTATTTACAAGTAACAATCCGATCAACGAGGAAGGCGTAAAATTCATATATCGTATCGAGACTGTGGTGTCAGTATTCAGCGGGGGATTATCCTGTAAAATGATCATGCTTTTGGAACGTCTATCGAGTGTGTCGTAAACATAAATGCTGTAATGAGCGCCCTGCCGAAAACTCGAGAATCCGCTTAAAAAGCTATCGCTGTTCTCAAAAATGGATGTATTGCTGATTCGGGATGTGACGGTCGCATAGGGATGTCCCGTTGCCGAGTCATAGGGGATCGCCAGAAATACGGTGGTGTCATTGATCTTCAGGGTAAGGGGTTCTACCTGATAAGCTACGTGCGTGAAGGAAACAAAAGCCTTATTTGCGCTGATATTAGCGGTCTTATTACAGGAAAAAAGGCTCAGGGCTATAAGTTGAAGGCTAATAGTTTTCAGTCTGGCGATCAGGGAAGAGCTGTTAAACTTGTTCAAAATCATGAATTCCTGCGGATTATTTTAATTTTACCTTTTTCGAAGCATGAAAGTAGTAAAACAAGGCTTCTTATCCAGCGTCTTAACATTTTAGTTATCAATTGGAAAACCTATCTTTGCCGCCTTAAAAAAACCGAAAACCAATGAGAGCGCTGGTTAGCATATTTGCAGGATTATTGATTGCCATTTCCCTTTACCAACTGTCTTTTACCTGGTTTGTGAATAAACACGAATCTGCGATGACGCAGAAGGCTGAAAGATTCGTAAAAAATAATTTCCAGGCTCCCGCTGTAAAATATCCCGGAGATAAAGAAACCCAGGTTTTGTATCAGGACAGCCTGAATCAACTGGAGCGTGCACGTTTACAGAAACTGCTCGATTCCACTAAAGACACAAAAATTACCTGGTGGGGTACTACTTATCAGAAATCCAAGGAAAGTGAATTGTTACTGGGACTGGATTTACAGGGCGGTATCAATGTAACGCTGGATATCGAACTGGAAGGATTGATCAAAGGCCTGGCTAATAACCCACGTGATGCAAGTCTGGTGAAAGCCATTCAGTTAGCCGATCAGAAAAAATTGACCAATGGCGGTGCCAACTTCATTGATTTATTTGCGCAGGCTTTTGGAGAAGTGAATCCAGGCGTAAAACTCGCTCCCCTATTCGCCAATTCCAACCGTAATAAACTGAAATTTGAATCATCCGACGGAGAAGTTATTCGTTACCTCCACGACCAGGCCTCCGCGGGCATGAAACAGACCTTCCAGGTTCTTACAAAACGTATTGACAAATTCGGTGTATCCCAGCCTAATATTCAGCTGGATGAAAATAAAGGCATTATCAGCGTGGAACTGGCCGGTGCTACCGATCCGGACCGTGTCAGGAAATATCTGCAATCTTCCGCCAATCTTCAATTCTGGGAGGTCTATAATATTTCCGAATTGTCAAATGCATTTCAAAATTCTGATAAAATTTTACAGAAGTACCTGAACGGTGTAAAAGATTCTTCCCTGCTGGCCAAGCAGGACTCAACAGCAGACAGCACCGTCAGTGCGCTTAACCGGAATCCATTACGCATCATGCGTTTTATTCAGCCTACGCAGGATGCTAAAGGACAGGTCCGCTATGCGTCAGCGATTGCTACCCCTTTATTGAAAGACACTGCTGCAATCAATAGTTACCTAAGCATTCCGGCTGTCCGGAACCAGTTCCCTGGCAATTTGAAGTTCTTATGGGGCAAACAGGAAACCGATGATAACGGTAAAGCATATCCATATCTGGAACTCTATGCCATAAAATCAATACCCGGTAGTGATAAGGCAAAATTGGAAGGTGAAGTGGTTACAGATGCTCGCCAGGACTATGATCCGGTGAGTGGTGGTGTGGTGGTTGAAATGAGCATGAATAAACATGGAGCAGACGTCTGGGCCAAGATGACGACGGATAATGTTGGTCTTCCGATTGCTATCACATTGGATGATGTAGTTTATTCTGCGCCATATGTAAACGGACCGATTACCGGTGGCAATTCCCAGATTTCCATGGGAAATAAAAATACCGGGCAAAGTGTAACAGAAGCGAATGACCTTGCTAACATATTAAAGAGTGGTAAACTGAATGCACCTGCACGAATTGTTCAGGAACAGGTTGTCGGACCTACTCTTGGTAAAGCAGCCGTTAAAGGTGGCGCCCTCGCATTTGGGATTTCCTTCCTGGTGATCTTCACTCTGATGCTGGTGTACTATAATACAGCCGGCTGGGTTGCCAATATCGCACTGATATTAAACCTTCTTTTTACGATTGGTATTCTGAGCGCCATGCATGCGACACTTACGGCACCCGGTATCGCCGGACTTGTTCTGACGATCGGTATGGCCGTGGATACGAACGTAATTATATTTGAAAGAATCAAAGAAGAACTAACACGGGGGAAAAGTTACCAGCTGGCAGTGAATGATGGATACCGGCGTTCACTCGCACCGGTACTCGATGCCCACGTGACCACCTTTCTGACTGCAGCCATTCTCGCCTATTTCGGTCTTGGACCCGTACTTGGTTTTGCAACCACACAGATGCTTGGTATTTCCCTTTCACTTTTCTGTGGAATCCTGGTATCCAGGCTGGTTACTGATTTCTATACCAACAAGAACAGGCATTTTAAATATTTCACACCCATTTCGCAAAAGGTTTTCAGGCATGCGAATTTTAAATTCATTGAGTATCGCAAGTATACTTATATGATCTCCGGCCTTGTATTAATACTTGGTGTTTCTGCCTATTTCCATGGATTCCAGAAGGGTGTTGAATTTTCCGGTGGAAGAAGTTATATCGTCAATTTCCACAAGCCGTTAAATGAACAGGAAGTAAAAGATGCGCTGAATGTACAGTGGGGAAAATATCCGGAAGTAAAAACTTACGGATCCAATCAGCAATTTGAAATCACTACTGATTACCTGGTAAACAGAGAAGGTACTGCTGCCGATTCCATGGTGGCCAATAAAATGTTTGTGGGGCTTCAGAAATTTTTGCCTGCCGGAACCAGTGCCCAGGAGTTTACACAGACCAATAAATTTATTCAACAATCTAAGAAGGTGGGCGCTTCCATTTCAGATGATTTGAAAGCCGGCGCAGTGAAAGCGACGATCTTTGCCTTGCTCGCCATTTTCATTTATATTTTTGTGCGGTTCCGTGACTGGCGATATTCCCTGGGAACTATTATCGCCTTCTTCATGACGTGCTGGTAGTAATAGCTGTATTTTCTTTCCTCCCGGCAGTGGTTCCTTTCCCGTTGGAAATTGATCAGCATTTTATCGCAGCCATCCTCACCGTGATCGGATTTTCCATGAATGATACAGTCATTGTATTTGACAGAATCCGGGAAGACAGTCGCACGTTGCGTGGAAAAACAAAGGCAGAGATCATCAATAAAGCGGTAAATGAAACGCTGCCGAGAACGATTATGACTTCACTTACAGTATTCCTGACCATTCTTATCCTCTTCCTGGTGGGAGGTGAAGTAACCAAGGGATTCGCTTTTGCAATGCTGATCGGTGTTGTTACCGGAACCTATTCATCCATTTTTGTAGCCGCTCCGATCCTGATTGACCTGGCAAGAAAAAAACCACTGGGTGCCGCGGATGCAGATTCTGTAAAACCGGTTCTTAAGAAGAAGAATGTGGTTTTAACGCCTAAAGCCTGAAGCCCAAAATCTAAAACTTAATCATTTAAATTATGTAGCAAATTAAAAACCTCCTGAACTTTTCAGGAGGTTTTTCTATTTAAATGCAGGTATAAACCAGATTGCTTTAGGCTTTGGCTTTAAGCTTTCCGATGAAGCACAGGTCTTCTGTGATGATGGTGATAGCGGTTATAACTGTAGTGACGGTGATAAGTATGATGAAAGTGCCTGTAATGTGCATGCCCATGATAATAACCATGAGTATGATGCATAGGAGGCCGGGGCGGGTGGTGTATACCATGATGGGGAGGTAACGGAGGCCGGGGCGGCTGACTAAAAGCTATAAACGAATTGAATACCAGGAACGCTAAAACAGTTACTATTTTCATATTTACGGATTTTATATTTAAAAGTGTTTAGATGTATCGACCCGCGTAATTCAAAGGCCGTTACTATTTCTTATTTTCCTTATATCTTTTGTCCGGGGTGCCATCTTTTTTTGTATGCGTTGTTGCCGGAGCGGCCTTAGCGGCGTCCTTATTAGATTTATAACGCATGTCTGCTGTTCCGTCTTTTTTTGTTGGTCCTGCCGTTGCCGTTTTGGGGCCTCCTGTTGTTGTTGCTGTTTTTGGCGCTGTTGCGGCTGTTGTAGTTTTTGGAGCTGTTGTGGTAGTAGCAGGTTTCTTAGCTTTGGTTGGCGGAGTTTGGGTCGGCGTAGTTTGGGCATGAGAATACAGGTTCAAACAGGTCAACAGGATAAAGGCAATGAACATCTTTTTCATATTGGAGTTTTTGTGTTTAGCTAATGTAAAAAATCAGGTGTAAATACACAAATCAAAACGTCGACGAATGCACATTCTAGCCTGAGATTCAACTATTTAACTCCTGCTTAACCATTTTTGTAATTTTATAGGACACAAACTATCTGAATTTTGCGTTTTCCATTTTTTTTATACATGAGGTCTTCGATGCTGAAATGGCTGGTTTTGTCAGCCACCGTGTTAATTGGGCTTATCGTAATCGTACAATTATATTGGCTCACGAAAGTTTATTCCTTTGAACAAAAGCAGTTTAATAACAACGTAGTAAAAAGCCTCCGCGCGGTTTTTGAAGACCTGGAAATGAACGATAACCCCAATCAGCCGCTACAACAGCTCATCCATAATCCGGCCGATGACTATTATTTGTTTAAGGCTGATACGATCCCGGAACAGGACTCCCTGACCTTTTATATCAGAAAGGAATTCAGCGATTTTGACGTATTGACGGATGTAAAACTGGGCGCCTTCAGCAGCAGCTCCAGGAAATATGTTTATGAGGACTATATCCCAACTACCGCATCGGGTTTTCATGTAACTCCAGCCCTGGGTTTACCGGTTTATTCACAGGATTATGATCATATTTTGCTTTATTTCCCTCATCGTTCCCAATATATACTCGGGGAAATGAATTTCTGGATCATCAGCAGCGTTGCCTTGTTTCTGGCTCTTATCGGTCTTGCCATCAGCCTTTTTTACTTTTACCGCCAAAAATTCCTGGCGGAAGTACAAAAGGATTTCGTAAATAATTTTACACATGAATTCAAAACACCGCTGGCTGTTATCAGAATAGCATCTGATGTACTTGCACAAAATGATATTACCGAAAAGCCGGATCGATTAAAACGGTATTCCTCCATCATCCAGAACCAAACTACACACCTGCAAAATCAGGTTGAGAAGCTTCTGAAATCAGCTTCTGCGGAAAATAAGAAATTCCCGATTGATAAAGAAAGTGTAAAACCCGCCAGGCTTATTGAACAGGCGTTAAACAAACTTCAGCCCCTGATAGAACAAAAAAAAGCGCGTGTGGATCTGAAAGTCGATGACTACGAAATGAATATACAGGCAGACGAGGGTCACCTCGAGTTGGCCATCATTAATATACTTGAGAACGCATTAAAATATTCCAATGCACCCCATATCATAGTTGAAACCGGAAAAGAAGAGTCCGATTATTTTATCTCGGTGAAAGACAATGGAATTGGCATTGAAAAAAAATATATCAAAGATATATTCAAAAAGTTCTACCGGGTTCCGACTGGCAATGTGCATGATGTAAAGGGTTTCGGTCTCGGATTAAATTTTGTAAAACGAATTGTTGACGGGCATGACGGCAGAATCAGGGTAAAAAGTTTACCAGGTATTGGAACTGAATTCCGTTTGCTCCTCCCTTTTTAATGATTTATTAAACCTGGTAATACTCCAATGAATACAAAATCTAAAGTCTTATTAGCAGAAGACGACCTGTCCCTGGGTTATGTCATTAAGGACAATCTGGTGGATGCCGGATACGAAGTAGTACTATGCGCCGACGGACAGTCCGCTATTGATAAATTCGCCAAAGAAAATTTTGATATCTGTCTGCTGGATGTGATGATGCCCAATAAAGACGGATTCGCTGTTGCAAAAAAAATCCGCCAGCAAACGGATCAGGTTCCTATCCTGTTTATTACTGCGAAATCGTTGGAAGAGGACCGTATACACGGGTTTGAAGTAGGCGCGGATGATTATATCACCAAGCCTTTCAGTATGCAGGAACTACTATTGCGCATAGACGTTTTTCTGCGCAGAACGAAAAAAATGTATTCTGAAAAAGCGGTAAGCTTCCAGATTGGCAAAATGAATTTCTCTTTCAATGACCTGAAATTATCCATTGGAGGAACTGCTTACAATATGACGCAGAAAGAAGCGGAACTGCTTTTATTCTTATGTGAACACCCGAATCGAATATTGAAGAGAGAAGAAGTACTACTGAATGTGTGGGGTAAGGATGATTATTTCCTCGGAAGAAGCATGGATGTTTTTATTACCAAACTCAGAAAATATTTCAGGAGCGATACCTCCGTGCATATTGAAACCATCCATGGTATGGGATTCCGTTTAAATGCATCCGTTCATTGATCTTATTTTCAATGATTTATTCATATATTTCAATATGTCACTCAAACCTTTCGTACTTGTTATCGCAACTCTTTGCGTGAATCTGGCTTCCGGACAAATTTATTCGGATACTCTGAGAATTAACCTGGATAGCGCTGAACGAGTATTCCTCAGGAATAATTATTCCCTTCTGGCTCAGAAATATAATGTTGATGCCCAAAAAGCTTTGATTATTCAGGCAAGACTTTGGCCAAATCCCAATTTATCTATTGAAAGAGGTCCTGTAATTCCTCTTTATGACCCCCAGTCAAATTTTCCTCATTCAAATTTTTTTCTAAATAGTGAAAATGCCGCTTCGTTATCTCAGTTAATTTTATTGGCCGGAAAACGGAACAAACAAATTCGAATGGCAGAGGCAAATGCAACGATTGCCGAATATCAGTTTTTTGACCTCCTCAGGACCCTAAAATATACGCTGCGAACGGATTTCTTTAATATCTATTACTTAATGGAATCTGCAAAAGTATATGACACAGAAATCCGTGCATTACAGGAAATTGTCTCAGCGTTTGCGCAACAGGAAGGCAAGGGTTATATCTCCAAAAAAGAAGTTGTCAGGATCAAAGCGCAGTTATATAGCTTCCAAAGTGAATATAATGACTTAATTCTGCAAATCAACGACGCTGAAAGTGAATTGAGACTTGTTTTACAATTAAAGCCAACCATCTATGTGACTCCCATTTTAGATTCAAATACAATTAATGGCCTTGATCCACTAAAATATTCACTTACTGTTCTGATGGATTCAGCATATAAAAACCGGACTGATCTTCAAATCGCCCGGATGAACAATACCTTCAATAAATTAAACTACAGCTATCAGAAGGCATTGGCCGTTCCTGATTTGACTGCTTCCGCGAGTTATGATAAGCAGGGAAGCTATGCATTGTATTATAATTCCATAGGTGTTTCCATGGATCTGCCCTTTTTTAACCGGAACCAGGGAAATATAAAATCCGCAAAAGCCCAGATTGCAAATACGGATGCGTTGGAAAAAAGTACAGAAGCTACAGTAAAGGAGAACGTCAGCCACGCACTACAGAAAGCCCTGGCTGAAAATAAATTATTCCAGGGTATTGATCCTGATTTTTCCAATGATTTTGAGCATCTGATGTATGAAGTGCTGAGCAATTATGAAAAAAGGAATATCAGCCTTTTAGATTTTCTTGACTTCTATGATTCTTATAAACAAAATGTTTTACAGTTTAATTCAATAAAATACAACAGAATTCAGGCATTTGAAGATTTGAACTTCTATACCGGCACTGAATTCTTTCAACCTTAACTTATGCAACTTCCATATCGATTTTATTTCATTTTATTTTTTTTGGCTACCATTTTTTCCGCATGCAATGACAAATCTCCCGTCGAGGAAAGTAAAAAAGGCTATGTACTTCCTGATTCGCTTTTAAAAACAATTGAAATAGACTCGGTGGTCAATTCCAGGGTTATGAATACACTGACTCTTACAGGGAAAGTTGATTTTAATGAAGATAATGTGATCAAGTTGTTTCCGATTATCAGCGGACAGGTATCGGATATTAAAGTCATGCTAGGTGACTATGTAAAGCAAGGACAGGTGCTGGCGGTGATCAAAAGCCCGGATATGGCAGGATACAGCAACGATTTTACCATGGCTAAATCCAATTTGGAAATTGCCAGGAAAAATATGGACGCCACAAACGATATGTATAAAAGCGGCCTGGCTTCTCAAAAAGATCTGATTACTGCGCAGCAAGGTTATAACCAAGCCCAGTCAACTTATGAAAAATCACAAAGAGTACTGAACCTGAACGGCGGAAGTTTGACCGGAGAATATACCTTAAAATCTCCGATAAACGGATTTGTGGTGGACAGGCAGGTCAATAATAATATGCTGATTCGTTCCGATAATTCAACCGCCTTATTTACAATCTCAGATCTGAAGAATGTTTGGGTAATGGCAAATGTGTATGAATCCAATATAACGAATGTCAAAATGGGCGACAGTGTAAATATCACTACCCTGTCCTACCCTGGAAAAATATTCAGAGGCAAGATCGATAAAGTCATGAATGTGCTGGATCCATCAAACAAAGTGATGAAGTTGAGAATCGTACTGGCAAATCCCGGATATTTATTAAAACCTGAAATGTTCGCCAGTGTGGTCGTGAATACAACCGAGAATAAAAACATGGTAAGTATACGCTCCCGTGCCTTGATCTTCGATCACAGTCAATACTATGTATTGGTTTACAAGTCCCCGTCTGATATTACCATCCGCCCTGTCCAGGTACAAAACACAGTTGGAGACCGCACTTATATTTCCGAGGGTCTCGTCGAAGGCGAACGTTTGATTGGAACAGAAGCACTTTTAATTTACCAGGAATTGAACAGCTAGACTAAATCGCATCTGATGAACAAGACTCTTAGATCCGTCCTGGCCTTTTCGCTTAAAAATAAATACTTCATTTATTTTGCAACTATCATTCTGGTAGTTTACGGGTTAATTACTTTTGTAAGCATGCCGATCGAGGCATTTCCCGATGTCACCAATACGGAAATCACCGTCATTACGCAATGGCCCGGCAGAAGTGCGGAAGAAGTTGAAAAATTTGTAACCATTCCGCTTGAAATCGCTCTGAATCCTGTAAATCGTAAAACCAGCCTTCGCTCCACGAGTATCTTCGGCCTCTCTGTAGTGAAACTGATTTTTGAGGATGATGTGCAGGATACTTATGCCCGTACACAGGTAAATACCATGATTCAGAACGTGGATCTGCCTGATAATATTCAACCACAGGTACAGCCGCCGACCGGACCAACCGGTGAAATTTTCCGATATACTCTGGTGAGTTCGTTTCGGGATCCGAGGGAATTGAAAACCCTTCAGGACTGGACAGTAGACAGAGAATTACGCTCCGTGCCGGGCATTGCAGATATTGTAAGTTTCGGCGGCACGGTAAAATCTTACGAAATCCAGTTGAATCCCCAGAAGATAACGGGCCTGGGTATTACGCCACTCGATGTATATACTGCGGTAAATAAAAGCAATATCAATATTGGCGGTGACGTAATCAAGAAAAATAATCAGGCATATATCGTTCGGGGCATCGGGCTGTTAAATGACATCAATGAAATTAAAAATATTTTCATCACAAATGTAAACGGCTTACCGGTACTGGTAAAAGATGTAGCGGATGTGCAGGTTTCCGGATTGCCAAGGCTTGGGGAAGTTGGCAGGGCCGATGCGATTGACAGCAACAAAACGCGCCGGACTACGGATGTCCGTGATGCGGTAGAGGCCATCGTACTGATGCGCAAGGGCGAAAACCCCGACAAAGTGATCAAGGCGCTGAAATTAAAAATATTGAAGCTGAACGACCGTGTGCTTCCACCGGACGTTAAAATTGTTCCTTTTTATAACCGGGAAGAACTGATTCACTTTGCATCTCATACGGTGATGCATAATCTGATCGAAGGTATCCTGTTTGTTACGCTGGTCGTTTCACTTTTTATGTTCAACTGGCGAACTACGCTGATCGTTTCCATCATCATACCGCTTTCTTTATTATTTGCATTCATCTGTCTGCATTTTATGGGGATGTCCGCAAACCTTCTTTCACTGGGTGCGATAGATTTTGGTATCATTATAGACGGGGCCGTCGTAATGGTAGAAGGGTTATTCGTGATGCTGGATCAGCAAGCCAAAGCCATCGGCATGGAGCGGTTTAATAAACTGGCCAAGATGGGCATGATCAAGAAAAAAGGTGCAGAACTGGCGAAAGCGATTTTCTTTTCAAAAATAATTATCATTACTGCCTTACTTCCTATTTTTTCTTTTCAGAAAGTGGAAGGAAAGCTTTTTTCTCCTCTTGCTTATACATTGGGTTTCGCATTACTCGGGGCATTGATTTTTACACTTACACTTGTACCCGTACTGGTAAATGCGCTGCTGAATAAAAATGTAAAAGAAAAACACAATCCCTTTACGCATCTTCTGACAGGCTGGGTACTTATAGGATTCAGGTTTGTATTCAAAAACAAAAAACTGGCATTGGGCGGATCCATTGTCTTTGTTGTCATAGGTTTTTACGCATTTAAATTTTTAGGTTCTGAATTTCTGCCTGAACTAAATGAAGGTTCGCTGTGGGTGCGTGCAACTATGCCATACAGCATTGCGCTGGACAGATCCGTTCAGGTAGCAGATCAAATGCGTAGTATCATGATGCGATTCCCGCAGGTGAAAAAAGTTGTTTCACAAACCGGAAGACCGGATGACGGAACCGATGTAGCAGGTTTTTACAATAACGAATTTGATGTTGCATTATATCCGCAGGACGATTGGAATCCAAAAATTTCCAAGGATGAATTGATTGAACAGATGCGGAAAGAACTATCGGTTGTGCCCGGGGCAGAATTGAATTTTTCACAACCCATTATGGATAATGTGGAGGAAGCGGTATCGGGTGTTAAAGGATCCATCTGTGTAAAGATATTTGGTGACTCCTTAAATTATATGGAATCTAAATCAGATGAAGTCAATAATATTCTGAAAACTGTAAAAGGGATTACCGATCTGGGGGTAATTCGTAATATCGGTCAGCCCGAATTAGACATTGACCTGGACCAGAGCCGCATGGCTCTGTACGGCGTTAGTACGGCGGATGCCAATGCGGTGATTGAAATGGCTATCGGGGGAAAGGCTGCCACTGAATTGTACGAAGGAGTACGTCATTTTGATGTCCGCATCCGATTTCCGGAAGCGTTCAGGACAACAGATGACGACATTGGTAATTTACTTGTTCCGACTTCATCCGGATCAAAAGTTCCTGTAAAAGAAATTGCTAACATCACCCAGAAGACAGGGCCCTGTTTGATATTCCGGGATGATAACGAAAGATATTCTGCCGTTAAATTTTCCATAGAAGGCAGAGATATGGGATCTGCCATCGCCGAAGCGCAGGATAAAGTGGAAAGGCAGGTAAAACTGAAAAAAGGTTATAACCTGGTCTGGCAGGGAGATTTTGAGAATCAGCAAAGGGCATCCAAAAGGCTGGCCGAAGTTGTGCCGCTCAGCCTCCTGCTAATTTTTCTTTTATTATTCATTATGTTCGGGAATTTAAAGGACGCGGGTTTGGTGTTCCTTAATGTACCATTCGCCGTGGTGGGAGGTATTATGGCCCTATTAATAACGGGAACCAATTTCAGTATTTCCGCAGGTATCGGTTTCATCGCTTTATTTGGTATCTGTATTCTGGAAGGAGTGCTGCTAACCACCGCTTTTAAACAAAACCTCGAAAGACTCCGTGGAGAAAATCCATTATTTACGGCAGTGAAACGCGGTGTGAATTCACTGATCCGTCCCGTATTGATGACAGCTTTTATGGCGACTATTGGTTTGTTACCCGCAGCATTGTCTACCGGGATCGGATCTGAAAGTTCAAGGCCGCTGGCCCGCGTAGTGATCGGAGGTTTGATTTGTGCAACCATTTTCTCCTTACTGATATTCCCGGTTGTCTTCTTCCTTTCCTACAGAAATGTGGATACAAGACACCAGGGAGAGACTGATGAAGGTGTTAAAGCGCAAGCTTAATATTCACTGCGGGAACCAACAATTTGGAATTGTGGGAATGAACCAGTTAATGTTAATTTAGAATTTGCTCAAACAGCGAAAGATGTGCCGCAGCCACAGGTCTTGGAAGCGTTGGGATTATTAAAACTGAATCCACGTGCATTTAATCCGTCTTCCCAGTGAATTTGCATTCCGGTAAGGTAAATGCTGTGGGCGGGATTCATAATAAACGTCAGGTCATTGGATTCGAACACCTGATCCTGTTCCTGCTTTTTGTCAAATCCAAGGATATAGGACAAGCCGGAACAGCCTCCTCCTTTTACGCCAATCCGGAGCAGATTGGTGTTATCAAAACCCGGTTCCTCCATTAGCCGCCGGATTTCTTTTACAGCCTGTCTGCTGAATTGAAGAGGCGATTCCACAATTGTTTCCATACTGCAAATTTAAGTTTTAAAGGCATTTAAGAAAGAATTTTCTTAGCCTCATAGCTGAGTGCATCTGATACAATATGGTGCAGGGAAGCTTTTGGATTCTGCATCACCATTTCCAGTAGGGCTTTATTGAGATCCTGTCCACTGGCTGTTGCCGGTAAAAATGAAGCGACCTGGTTAATGATCAGCATGTTTTGTTCCTTAAGATTCCGGATGGCATCCCAGGCTTCCGGACTGACATAAATCTGCTGCGTAATATTATGATCGAATTCCTGACGAACGGTCTGCAAAAGGATATGCTGCATTTCATGCACATTGAGTCCGGGCTGGTTGCTTCGACTGATCAGATTAGGCAGGGCGATCCGGTCAGCAAGCAAAATAAGTCTTTCATAGGCCTGTAACTTCAGCGGTGTGGTTGCTATTGCCCCTTCAGTTTTTACATTCAGCATCCCCTGTTTGGCCTGTTTCCTTTGAATCCAGAAAACATAGGCAAGGGCGCCTGCAAGAATAACCGCTATAGCAATGGAAATATACATTTCATTATCTGTCATCTGCTCGAATTTATTGGTAAACGAAAATACGTAAAGCAATATATCCATATCCTGAAATAATTGTATTTCACGGAATCAAAAATTCGGGTACTTTGCTAAAGCTTGAAAAAGATCCATGGAGAAGAAAATATACAATGATTCTGGAATTGAAATTGAACAATTGTACCAACAGGGAGATACGGACCCTCTCAGGGAAAATCCAGGAGAATTTCCGTTCACAAGGGGCATCCGGCCCGATATGTACCGGTCAAAACTCTGGACGATGCGGCAATATGCCGGTTTCAGCACAGCAGCCGAAAGCAACAAAAGATACCAATATCTGCTCGGGCAGGGTGTTTCCGGGCTGAGTGTGGCTTTTGACCTTCCCACACAAATTGGATATGACAGTGATCATGATCTTGCTGAAGGTGAAGTGGGCAAAGTGGGTGTAGCGATTGATTCCATACGTGATATGGAAGAATTATTTGCCGGCATTTCCCTGGAAAAAATTACTACTTCGATGACTATCAATGCCACAGGTTTTATACTGCTGGCTTTTTATGTGGCACTGGCAAAACAACAGGGGGCTGATCTGAAAAAAATCTCTGGTACTGTTCAAAACGATATTCTGAAAGAATATGCGGCCCGGGGCACATATATTTACCCGCCTAAACCATCCATGCGTATCATTACGGACATATTCGAATGGTGTGGTAAGGAAATGCCTAAATGGAACACCATTTCGATTTCAGGATATCATATTCGTGAAGCCGGCAGCACCGCAGTTCAGGAATTGGCATTTACTCTGGCTAACGGGAAAGCTTATGTTAAATCGGCTATAGATAAAGGACTTGACATTAATAAGTTTGGGAAAAGGCTTTCTTTTTTCTTCAATGCACATAATGATTTATTTGAAGAAGTTGCCAAATTCCGGGCAGCCCGTCGTATGTGGGCGCATATTATGAAAGAGTTAGGCGCTGATGATCCACAAGCCATGATGCTCCGGTTTCATGCACAAACCGGCGGAAGCACTTTGACCGCCCAACAGCCAGTTAACAATATTGCCCGGGTCACGATCCAGGCATTGTCAGCCGTGCTAGGCGGAACTCAGTCATTACATACGAATGGTTATGATGAGGCGCTCGGCCTGCCTACAGAGGAAGCAGCAGCCATTGCCCTTCGCACCCAACAAATCATTGGATTTGAGAGCGGGGTTACACAAACCGTTGATCCCTTAGGTGGAAGTTATTTTATAGAATCGCTCACAAACTCTGTAGAAGCTTCAGCCTGGGAGTTGATACGAAGGATAGATGAAATGGGTGGAAGTGTTGACGCCATCGAACAGGGATTTATTCAAAATGAAATTGCCAAAAGTGCATATGACCACCAACGAAAAGTGGAAACCGGGGAAAAAATTATAGTGAGTGTAAACGCATTTGAATCTGACGAAAAAGATTATACAAAGATTTTCCGTATTGACGATTCCATCCGTAAAATTCAAACTGATAAGCTATCGGCTTTAAGAAGAGAAAGAGACCCGGCGCGATGCGACCATATTCTTCAGCTTTTAAATGATCAGGCCGCTTCAGGAGAAAATCTGATGCCAACTGTTATCGAGGCTGTTGAAGCAAAATGTACGCTGGGCGAAATAGCCGATACGCTTAGAGAAGTATTTGGGGAATACAAAGGATAATTGTCAATTGTTAATTGTTAATTGTTAATTGTTAACCTGAGATTTCAAAATTGACAATTGACAATTAATCAGTTTCCCAAAGGTGAAGCATCCATCAACACCACCTTTATCAATGTCGGTGCGGAGATAGCGCTTGTAAGACTGGAACCATCTGCACCCCTTAAATCAATCGTAACAGAACCGGTGGTGTGTATCGATCCGTATGCAACGCCGTTGAACACTTCTGGCATGGCTTCGTATGTAGGATCTGTCGCTGTCGGGACGTCAAACGAAAGGTATGTGATCACACCACCATTTAAATCAATTTTCTGGGTCAGCTCCGGAACAGACAGAGTGGTAAAGAAAAAAACAGTACTATCGGGATCAACACCCCTTGCCCACTGATTGGCCTGCACGGTATAAACCGCAGAAAAAACCTGGTTGACTGTAGGGCTATTGTACGTTTTAGTACAACCGGAGAATGTTAAAATGACAAATGCAGAGAATAAGGCGATTTTCATATAGTTGGTTTTTTAACAATTCAGATGATAGACTTCGACGAGCAAAAATAGTTTAATCAGAAAAAAGAAATACAACCTATTTTCATATAATCATTTCTTTAACATATGCAATCTTTTCTAAAAGATCTCTTTTCTGAACAGCGTTATGACGAAAATAATTTCTTTCTCATTGCAGGACCCTGTGTCGTAGAATCCGAAGAACTATTGAACACGGTTGCTTCCAAAGTTTCTTCACTTTGTTCAAAAATGGGAATTCCCTATATATTCAAAGCATCTTATCGAAAAGCCAATCGTACCAGTGGTGGTTCATTTACCGGAATTGGTGATGAACATGCACTTGCATTTGTTCAAAAAACCGGCCAGAAATTTAAACTTCCTACGACATCGGATATACATGCCCACGACGAAGCCGCTACTGCAGCAGCTTTTGTGGATATACTGCAAATTCCCGCTTTTCTCTGCAGGCAAACGGACTTACTGATCGCGGCGGCAGAAACGGGGAAAGTAATCAACGTTAAGAAAGGCCAGTTTCTCAGCGGACCAGCCATGAAATTTGCTGCAGAAAAAATAAGAAATGCCGGTAACAATAAAATAATCTTTACTGAAAGAGGTACCACATTTGGTTATCAGGATCTGGTAGTGGATTACCGTAATATACCCTGGATGCAGGAACAGGGCGTTCCCGTTGTAATGGATTGTACACACTCACTCCAACAACCTAATCAGACAACAGGAATAACGGGCGGAAACCCAAAATTGATCAGCACCATTGCGATGGCAGCTATTGCCGCAGGCGCTGATGGATTATTTATTGAAACCCATCCGGATCCGGCTCATGCATTGAGTGACGGAGCTACGATGTTGCGGCTGGATCTTCTGGAAGAACTTTTGGTGAAGCTTGTAAAATTGAGAAAAGCGGTTGTTTAGTAGGGAGTTGGCAGTTAACGGTCGACAGTTATTAATAAATAATACAATTTGAAATTGCTTTAAGCTTTAAGCGTTCAAAGGATTTCTCTTGGCAGCCGTGATATAACGTTTGATATTCATCCAGAATGCCAAAATGAAATAGACGATCAACGGAGATCCCATGGTAAGAAAAGAAATATAAATAAACCAGGTTCGTATGCGCGAAGTAGCGATTCCTAAACGTTCTCCGATAGCAGTACAAACACCGAAGACCTGCCATTCAATGAATTCCTTCATCCTGTTCATATGCAAATTTAAAAAAAATAGACTAAAACAGCAAGTGACGCCTAGGCAATAAGGCAATTATTTGATAAATTTGCATTCTGAAAATCTTCTACTCCACACCCAATAACTAAAATTCTTCGATCATGGTTTTCGACCTGGATTTAATCAAGAAAGTTTATCAGGAAATGCCTTCCAAAATTGCAGCCGCAAAAAAATTAACAGGAAGAGCCCTAACGCTATCTGAAAAAATCCTTTACTCACATCTTTATTCGAAAACCATCAGGGATTATACGCGTGGGAAAGATTATGTTGATTTCGCGCCGGACCGCGTAGCCATGCAGGATGCAACAGCACAAATGGCTCTCCTGCAATTCAGCACCTGCGGCAGGGAACGGGTGGCAGTTCCATCCACTGTTCATTGTGATCACCTGATACAAGCCAAGACGGGAGCCAAATCTGATCTGACGACCGCTTTGGATGTGAATAAAGAAGTGTATGATTTTCTATCCTCCATATCAAATAAATATGGTATCGGATTCTGGAAACCGGGAGCGGGTATTATCCACCAGGTTGTTCTCGAAAATTATGCTTTTCCGGGCGGAATGATGATCGGAACGGATTCCCACACGCCCAATGCCGGCGGTCTCGGCATGATTGCCATTGGCGTTGGCGGAGCTGATGCAGTGGATGTTATGGCCGGATTGGCATGGGAATTAAAAATGCCCAAACTAATTGGTATCAAACTTACAGGGCGCCTGAACGGCTGGACTTCACCCAAAGATGTTATTTTAAAGGTAGCCGGCATACTCACAGTTAAAGGAGGTACCGGAGCCATTGTTGAATATTTCGGCGATGGTGCAGATAGCCTGAGTGCTACGGGTAAAGCAACTATTTGTAATATGGGCGCTGAAATCGGTGCCACCTGTTCCCTTTTTACATACGATGAGAAAATGTCGGCCTATTTGAAGGCGACAGAACGTGAGGAAGTGGCGAGACTGGCTGACAATATCAGGGATTGCCTTCGCCCGGACCCTGAAGTATATGCAGATCCGGCCAGCTTTTATGACCAGTTGATTGAAATAAACCTGAATGATCTCGAACCGCATGTAAATGGACCATTCACGCCTGATCTTGCATGGCCTATTTCCAAATTTGCAGAAGCTGTTAAAAACAATAAATGGCCCGAAAAACTCGAAGTGGCATTGATCGGATCCTGTACCAACTCTTCTTATGAAGATATCAGCCGCTCGGCATCGGTGGCTAAACAAGCTATTGACAAGAACCTGGAAACCCTTGCAGAATTTACAATTACACCAGGCAGTGAGCTCGTTCGTTTTACCATTGAGAAAGACGGCTTCCTGAATACATTTGAAAAGATCGGCGGTGTATTGCTGGCCAATGCCTGTGGCCCCTGTATCGGCCAGTGGGCACGTCATATTGACGATCCCAACCGAAAAAACTCTATCATTACTTCGTTTAACAGGAATTTCGCAAGGCGTAATGACGGACTTGCTTCTACTCATGCTTTCGTTGCTTCACCTGAAATTGTGACGGCATTCGCGATAGCTGGCGATCTTACTTTCAATCCGCTGAAGGATAAAATTAAAAATAAGAATGGCGAATATGTCAGGCTCGATGAACCCTCCGGATTTGAACTGCCTCCCAAAGGATTTTCAGTTGATGATCCGGGTTACATGCCACCTGCAGAAGATGGCAGCAAACTGAAAGTGATTGTAAAACCGGATTCCCAGAGGCTTCAGCTCCTGGAGCCCTTCAAACCATGGGAAGGAGTGGATTTGAAAGGATTGCGTCTCCTTATCAAGGCAAAAGGTAAATGCACAACCGACCATATTTCCATGGCAGGACCCTGGTTAAAATTCCGGGGACATCTGGACAATATTTCGAATAATATGCTGATCGGGGCGGTCAATTATTTTAACGAAAAAACAGATTCAGTTAAAAATCAACTGACAGGAGAATATGGACCGGTTCCGGCCACGGCCCGTTCTTACAAAGCGGTTGATATAGGCAGTATCGTAGTAGGCGACGAAAATTATGGTGAGGGCTCATCCCGCGAACACGCGGCTATGGAACCCCGGCATCTGGGTGTTCGCGCCATTCTGGTGCGCTCCTTTGCACGAATTCATGAAACCAACCTGAAGAAGCAGGGTATGCTGGCCCTCACATTTGCGAATAAGGCAGATTACGACAGGATCCTGGAAGATGATGTTATTGACATCGTGGGTCTGACACATTTTACACCCGGTCAGCCGCTAACCCTCGTGTTAAATCACCTGCAGGGCGAGCCTGAAGAAATTCTGGCCAACCATACATATAATGAATCTCAAATTGAGTGGTTTAAAGCCGGCGGTGCGTTGAATGTTATACGCGCAGAATTTGCCAGATAGACATGGATAACAACCGTGTACACAGCAGCAGTTTCTTGCCGGAACCCGGTTGGAAATCACTGGTGGTGTTATGTTCCATGATCATCGGCATACGTTTGATATTTACAGGTATCATGGGCATCATGCCGCAGGATGCGTATTATTATTTTTACGCCCGTCATCTGGATCTTTCTTATTACGACCATCCCCCGATGATCGCTTACCTGTTGCGATTTTTCACAGGCATTTTTGGAAGGAATGTATGGGCGATCAAACTGGCTGACACCATAACGACAGGTCTCACTGTATTCGCCTTTTACCTGCTGGCAAAAAAATTTGTCAGCGAAAGAAAAGCGCTGATCGCTACTGCCCTTCTCCTGTCAACACTCATGATTAGTATTCTGTCACTGGTATCTACACCCGATGTCCCTTTGATATTATGCTGGATACTCAGTTTGAATTTTCTTTACGAAGCTATTTGGGCAAAAAAAAATATTTACTGGATCTGGGCGGGTTTTATGACCGGACTCTCATTTGATTCGAAATACACGGGCGTTTTTATAATCATCGGAATCATTGGTTATTTATTAATCGCCAAACCACACCGAAAGCTCATTCTGTCTGTTTGGTTTTTTCTTTACCTTCTTTGTTTTGCGATCACTATCCTCCCGGTTGTGATCTGGAATATGAGAAATCATTTTGCCTCTTTTAAATTTCAATCCGAGGGTCGTATAAAAGAAGGGATTGCCTTCGATCCCAGCGGATTTGCAGGTGTATTGGGACATCAATCCGCTATTTTGCTCCCGCTGCTTTTTTTTTCACTGGCATATTTTATCTACCGCTTCTGCAAAAAATACGGTTTTCACTTTGGCCGGATACGTACCGATCAATTATTCCTTCTATGTTTTTTTATCCCACTGTTTCTGGGATTTTTCGCGCTTTCATTTTTTTACTGGGTGAAAATAAATTGGATGATTCCGGCTTATATCAGCGGTATTATTTGGGTATGCAGATACTGGAATAAAAAATGGTTGCGTTTTCAATTGATTTTTTCAGTCATTGTTCATCTGGCGATGGCAGTTGAAATCATATTTTATATAGTCCCCATCCGTTCCGATGATACATGGTTCGGATGGAAGGAATTTTCGGGTAAAGTAGAAACTGTTCGCAAAGAATATCCTGATGCATTTATATTTTCATCCGACGACTATAAAACCTCCGCCATACTAAACTTTTATTTGAATGAAATGGTCTATTCCAAAAATGTAGTAGGAGAAAAGGCGCTTCAATTTGATTTTGTTGGAACTGATTTGAAATTATTGAATGGGAAGGACGCTATTTTTATTGATTCCAATCCCCGGTTCAGCGATCTTGAAAATGAGAATAAACATATTCCTCCATTTTATAATATCTATTTCGATCAGGTGATTCCTTTGAAACCGATCTTAATTGAAAAAAATGGGCAGGTTGAGAGAAAATTCTCTTTGTTTCTCTGTAAAAATTACCATTTTAAGCCCAGAGTCTGAAACTACGCTTTGGGTGTCTTAACCATGAATGAATAATAGTTACTGTCAATCGCCAATCTTCATGGAATAAAATAAAGTATGAGAAACTTCCACCTTATCATGCGGAATATTATATTCGTTCGTTATGTTAATGATGAAATATCCATTGAAATACCTGCCCTGCTTACTTGTGATAACTGTGTTTCTTGCCTGTACAAGCACAAAGAAAACAGGCGCTGGAAAAGAGGAACAACAGACACTCCCGGAACTGCCTCTTTCTGAATTGGATATACCTATCAGACTGGCTGCCGCCCCGATCATGGCAAAAGCCGAACATCTCATTCCTGCAGAATTTACTTCTGAAGCCTGGCCACAATTCATGCAGCCTTCCTGTGACTTCCGTTATAAGTATCGATTTGTAAGAACCGCACTTCAGATATCATGCAATAATAATCTTTTCAGTATCCGTTTTGGCGGAAATTATCAGGTGAGTGGAAGTAAATGCTTATGCACGGCGGGTATACCGGTAACGCCCTGGATTTCGGGCAACTGCGGATTTCCACCGCAACCTCTTCGAAAGGTAAACATGGCCCTCAGTACGAACCTGCAATTCCTTTCCAATTACTCTATTCGTTCAACTACAACCATCAATCAGATTCAGTCCGTTGACAAATGTTCTGTTTCTATTTTTTCCAGTGATATCACACAACTGGTCATGGACAGCATTCGATCATCACTGGTTGCATTTACAGGCACCCTGGATCAATCCATCACCGGATTGAATTTTACAAAATTCATAACCCGGCTCAAAGACAGTAGTTACCGGAAAATGGCTATTGGTAAATATGGATATTTTTTACTCAATCCAACAGCATTCCGCATTGGTCAGCTGAATTATATTAAAGACAGTTTTGCAATATCACTGGGAATATCCTGCAAACCTCTTCTTAGTTCGGATCCTTCGAATCATATTCCTGTACCAGTCTCACTTCCCGCGCTCTTACAGACAGAAAGCCTTCATTTACGATTTCTTCAACCTGGTATTGATTATGTTGATAACGATAACAAATTTTCATGGCATAACCCTTCAGGAATTCATATAATTCCTTCTGACTGGCGCGGTCATTTTGCCTGCATCCAGCAATCAATGCGCTAATGTGGTGGTTACCGTTCATCAATAGTCTTAAGGCCTTTTGCAAAAGTGAAGTTAATAGCGCAACCACTTCATCTTTGTCAAAAGACGTAAATCTTATGTTAAAGGTTGCCGCCCAATATTTTTAGCTCTCCTGATATAAATACCTGAAGCTGAATGTTTTGTTTGGTTACTAACATGCCAATGATCTTAGCTTCCTTAATAGATCCGGATGAAAAAATGCCCGGTGCCCACTCCCT